>CATLBW010000030.1 GCA_949879775.1 uncultured Lachnospiraceae bacterium | reverse complement strand
TGGTGTTGCTCTCCACACATATCGTATCGGATGTGGAACAGATTGCTGCACAGATTATGATGATGGAGTACGGAACTATCCAGCACATCCATCCAGGCGGAGAATATGTCCGCATGATGGAAGGTCGGGTCTGGCTGGTGGAAATGCCTGCCGAACAGCTTGTGAGCTATCAAAACCAGGCTGTTATAAGCAATGTCAGGGCGAAAGGTGACTGCATGGAAGTCCGTATCATTGAGGATGCGAAACCTACCAGTAATGCGGTACAGGCCGTGCCGACGCTGGAGGACGCTTATTTGTATCTCTTTAACTATCTGCCCCAAAAGGCCGGGAGGTAATTTTATGCCATTATTACTATTTGAACTTCGAAAACTGTTGCTAAACAAGAAAACTTTGACTTTGCTTCTATGCCTGTTTGTCCTTTACAGTGTGATCGGTCTGACCTCCACTATGTTCCTGATTGGCGGCAATGACAGCTACCGCGCCTACGAAGAGTTAGCCGCCGATTGGGAGGGAACGTTTGACAATGAAAAGGCTGCACAAGCGGAAAAAATTTATCAGGAGGTCAGTGCTCGGTACGGCACGGATGCGCGGATGATTGCCCGAAGTGTCAAAGACCAGCCGGAAATCATTCTGGCGGTGAACTATCACGCCTATGCCGAACGGGTAAAGGAATATTGGAACGGTACACCGCCGGACAGCGCCGAGGAACCTTATGGGATTGCCCTTCTGCAAAAGAAAATCTCGGAGCTGGAACGACAGGGAAAGCAGGATACCTCTGACTACCGCGAACTGTCCGATTCCCTGCAAAGGCTGAAAGAACTGGGTGAGCCGATGTTTGCCAATACTCTGCTATGGGAGAACTTGTTCAACAACTGGGGAGAACACATGATGCAGTTCCTGCTGTTCGTGCCACTGACCTTTGCCATTGCTCCGGTTTTTGCTGTGGAACGATCCAGCGGTATGGACAATCTGATTTTAAGTTCCCGAAACGGCAGGCGGAAAATCGTCACAGCAAAATTATTGAGCGTAATTACCGCCTCCACGATTGTAGTCTTGCTGTATCTGATTGCAACCTTTCTGTTCGGTTTTCTTCCCCATGGAAGTTTCCACGGTTGGGACGCTGCCATTCAGTCCATTCCCACCTATGCTCAGTCCATGTTCCAATTTAAGGTCTGGCAACTTGCCGCGGTTGGTGCCGCATGGCTTATTTTTACCGGTGCGGTTTATAGTCTGATTATCTGCTTTATTTCCTCCCGCATGAAAAGTCAGATTGGCACGGCGGGTATAAGCCTGGCAATTCTGTTTGTGAATGTGGGGCTGGCAGCAATGGGCGATACCGTTACACAGAGGCTTGGAGCACTTGTGGATCTCGGACTGGCCAATGTCACGATGATGAAAGAGGTGTTCGGCGGATATAAGGTGTTCAGCATGCTCGGAATGAACGTCAGCTACCCGGTTATGGCAATTTTCGTTTTGACCGCTATTGCTGCCGTTGTCGCTTTTGGAACTTACTTAGGGCAGAAAAGCAGAGCCGTAGCATGACAGAGGACTTAAGAGTTTGTTGTCCGTCTGTAAATCTCCTTTGCGGTTCTTCTCGTAGCCGAGGGTTGCGTCCATCTCTGCCTCCATGAGCTCCTGCAGGATGTCTTTGAAACTGTCCCTGAGGAGGGCATAGACATCGGTGACGCTGTTTAAGTTGTTTTCTGAAATAATCTGTCGAATCTGCTCCTTTGCTACTGGCATAAAAACACTCCTTTTGGATAAGAATTTGCATATCCTAATTCTTACCCAAAAGGAGCCATTTATTTCCAAAAACACAAACTTATTTACACTACCCTTTCCCATGTAATAGAGATTACTGCTTCCAGAAAAAAAATTTACCTTGTTCTTGTCTATGGCATTGCAGAACACCCAATAATCCGGCTATGGTTCAGGACAAAACGTCCTGCATACCGTCAACTTCGCCTTAAGCTGGCTGCTTAAATAGATAAAAGAATATTTCTTTCCCCAAGTCCGCTTCCGGCGGGTCAAAGCCCCGGATGGGGCTTATTAAAGTACCTCTAATCATAAAACTGCTATTCCTATTAGCTCAAAAATTTGGCTGATTGGTACTTTAGGAGGCTATATTCATTTTTAATTTACAGTTAACAGAAACTCAAGTCAATTATCTTAGGCAAAACAATTTTATAACCTCCATGCGCATAATTCCTTTACAATCGGCTCTTTGTGCCTTATAATAAAATTGCTTCGCAACACCATCCTTATGAATATTGGAAAGCAGGAGAATTTTTATGGAAATCGAACGTAAATTTTTACTCAAGTCCATACCTGGCAATTTGAAAGAATACCCTTTCCATCAGATTGAGCAAGGTTACCTGTGCACTGCCCCGGTAGTACGCATCCGCAGGCAGGATGACGAATATTACCTTACTTATAAATCCAAAGGGCTGATGGTAAGGGAGGAATATAATCTTCCCCTTACAAAAAAAGCTTATGAACATCTCCTGCCTAAAATAGACAGTATACTAATCTCCAAGAAGAGATATCTGATTCCCATAGATTCCAAACTGACGATTGAATTGGATATTTTTGAGGGGGAGTTAGCGCCTTTGATTCTTGCCGAAGTGGAATTTCCCACGGAAGAAGAGGCAAACGCTTTCATTCCCCCTGAGTGGTTTGGCGAAGACGTCACCTATTCCCCCATGTATTACAACAGCGTCCTCAGCCAAATAAAGCATAATAATATTTAAATCACCCTACGGTACAAAATACATATTTTCTTCGGACAGCGGCTGTTCTTTCTCTGGATAAGAATTGATAAATACAAGGTTCTCTACCTGGCTCGCATCAATGATGCGTTCCAGGGATGCCATATGCTCCTATATGCCAGAAACTTGTAATTTTACAATGCCTGCAATGCAGCGACAATGCTTTTCAGAAAATCACGAATACTGCTTTCTGTAATTTCTTCCTTCAACAATTCCAAGGCATACTCCGAATAGCGATAACGGAAATTTTTACTGCAAACATATGTATTATGAAAAATATCGGTCGTTTCCCTTAGGACATCACGGCGCAATCCCTCTAACTCCTGTACGTTGAAATTGTTTCCCAAAATCCAATAATACAAGGTAGAAGCAAAACCAGCTTCATACAGTTCCAAATCAAGAATTTCCCAAAAATCCTGATATAGCCCACGCCTTTTTGCCTCCTGATTCAGTAAAAGCTGCGCCGCCATCCAGTTGTGCATCTCTTTTGACGCAGGCGGCCCCTCTTTTCTGACATGATGATACAGTACGCTGGGAATCCAGCAAAGAGCATTCAGATTCATCTCTATGAGGCTCCACCAGTAAAAATCTTCTCCCCACATCCCCTCTGGGAAAGCAATCGTATGCTCCAACAAAAAACTTTTACGAATCAGCTTACTCCAACATTCCAAATCGTTACGGAATTGCAGCATAAAGCTTTGGCGCGCCGCATGGTCTTGCAGCCCGAATCTCTGTGCTAATGGCTGCCCGCTGGAAGATATATTGCCCGCATTACCATCCCGGCTGTATATCTCCCCTACATTCTCGTCTTTTTCTGCTATATAGTCATGAGCGCACATTGCTATTTCGCAGTCATTTTTTAGGATGTTTTCATACAATGTTTCATATAAGGCGCTCTCCAAGACGTCGTCATGATCCGCAAAAGTAACAAAAGGCGTATGGCTTTCTTCCACTCCGCGATTTCTCGAATAACTGACGCCATGATTCATATCATTTTCTATGATCCGTACATTCTGCGGATAGTTTCGCTGAAACTCTTTCAATTTCATACGCGTGCCATCCACAGAATCATCGTCTACAAAAATAATTTCTAAATTTTCAATGCCAATTGTCTGCTGCTTTAGACAAAGTAACAACGGATCTATGCAGTTCATGGAATTGTAACATGGAATAATGACGCTTATTAGCATAGATAATCCCCTTTCCAAAATATAGGACTTGTTATCATCCTATTTGCACTACCAGAATTTAAATATTCTTCACCTTCGCAATATCAATAAGGTTCAGCTTTTCACTGACGCTGGCGTGCTCCAGGCTGCTTGCCAGTGCGTCCGCGGTGTCCATAGCCGTGATGCAGTACACGCCTGTCTCAATGGCGTTCCTGCGGATTAAAAAGCCGTCGCGGCTCTTATCCCGTCCCTGGGTGGGGGTGTCAATCACGAGGTCAATCTTATGCCCCAGGATCAAATCCATCACGTTAGGGGATTCCTGGGAAATCTTGTTGATGCGCCTTGCCTTAACGCCGCGCGCCTGCAGATATTTCGCCGTGCTTCTGGTCGCATAAATCTTATAACCAAGCGCCTCAAACCTCTTGGCTATATCGACCGCTTCCGGCTTGTCCGCATCCTTGACGGTCATAATCATTTGCTTATACTTAGGGAACTGCACGCCCGCGCCTAAAAACGCCTTATACAATGCCTCATCAAAGGATTTTCCAATCCCTAAGCACTCTCCGGTTGACTTCATCTCCGGCCCCAGGCTGATTTCCGCCCCGCGCAATTTCTCAAAAGAAAATACCGGCATCTTGATTGCAACGTATTCCGCCTCCGGTGCAAGCCCGGTGGGATACCCCATGTCTTTTAAGGTGTCGCCGATAATCACCCTCGTCGCAAGGTCTACTATGGGAATGCCCGTGACTTTGCTGATATATGGCACCGTCCTTGAGGAACGCGGATTTACCTCGATTACATACACTTCCTCATCCATGGCGATAAACTGGATGTTAATCAGGCCCACGACATGGAGCGCTCGCGCCAGACGCTGCGTATAGTCGACAATCTTCTCTTTTACTTGCGCGCTGATGGTGGGAGCCGGATAGACGGAAATACTGTCTCCGGAATGGACGCCGGTGCGCTCAATATGCTCCATAATGCCCGGTATCAAAATGTCTTTGCCATCACAGACCGCGTCGACCTCAATCTCCTTGCCCTGCAAATACTTGTCCACCAGAATCGGGTGATCCTGGGCAATGCGGTTGATAATCTCCATAAATTCCTCAATCTCTTCATCGGAATAGGCAATCTGCATCCCCTGGCCGCCAAGCACATAGGAAGGGCGCACCAGCACCGGATAACCAAGTTGGTTGGCAACCTCCTTAGCTTCCCCGGCGGTAAATACCGTCCCCCCGGCGGCACGGGGAATCTGCGTCTGCTCTAAAATCTTATCAAACAATTCGCGGTCTTCCGCTGCGTCTACATCCTCCGCTTTCGTCCCCAAAATAGGCACGCCCATCTTCATCAGGCTTTCCGTCAGCTTGATTGCCGTCTGCCCGCCAAACTGCACGACCGCGCCGTCCGGCTTCTCTAAGCGCACAATATTCTCCACATCCTCCGGCGTTAAGGGTTCAAAATATAATTTATCTGCAATATCAAAATCCGTAGAAACCGTTTCCGGGTTGTTGTTTACAATAATCGTCTCATACCCCTCTTTGGCAAACGCCCAGGTACAGTGCACGGAACAGTAATCAAATTCGATTCCCTGCCCAATGCGGATTGGTCCAGACCCCAGCACGAGCACTTTTTTCCTGTCCGTGTCGCCTTGCGCCTCATTCTCACTTCCAAAACAGGAATAATAGTAGGGCGTCTTTGCCGCAAATTCCGCTGCACAGGTATCTACCATCTTAAAGGCTGCGGTAATGCCATTTGCATAGCGCAAGTCACGGATTTTTGCTTCCTCTTTTCCCGTCAGGCGGGCGATTACGTTATCCGGGAATTCCAGCCGCTTTGCTTCTTTCAACAGCTCTGCGGTAAGCTCCTCTTTTTCCAGCCGCCCTTCCATCTCTGTAAGGATAGCGATTTTATCAATAAACCAATAATCAATCATCGTAATATCATGGATTTCTTCATACGAAATCCCCCTACGCAAAGCTTCCGCTATCACCCAAACCCTGCGGTCGTCTACTTTTTTCAACTGCTTTAACAGCCCTTCTTTCGATAACGCTGTAAAATCATAGGAACGCAGGCAGTCCACATGCTGCTCCAGGGAACGGATTGCCTTCATTAACGCGCCTTCAAAATTCGTGCAAATGCTCATGACCTCCCCAGTCGCCTTCATCTGGGTTGTCAGCGTGCGCTTCGCCGTAATGAATTTGTCAAAGGGAAGACGTGGGACCTTCACAACGCAGTAGTCAAGCATAGGCTCAAAGCTGGCGTAAGTCTTGCCGGTGATGGCGTTTTTAATCTCATCCAAGGTATAGCCGAGGGCAATTTTCGCCGCCACCTTGGCAATCGGATACCCGGTCGCCTTGCTCGCCAGCGCAGACGAACGGCTAACCCTGGGGTTTACCTCGATGACGCAGTATTCAAAACTGGTGGGATGCAGCGCGTACTGCACGTTACAGCCCCCAGTAATGTTAAGCTCCGAAATGATGTTCAGCGCCGACGTCCGCAGCATCTGATATTCCTTATCGCCCAACGTCTGGGAGGGCGCCACGACAATGCTGTCCCCGGTGTGCACGCCTACCGGGTCAATATTTTCCATATTACAAACAGTGATGCAATTACCAGCGCTGTCGCGCATCACCTCATACTCAATCTCTTTCCAGCCGGCAATGCAGCGTTCCACCAATACTTCCCCCACGCGGCTCAGGCGCAGGCCGTTGGTGAGGATGTCAATCAGTTCCGTTTCATTGTGGGCAATGCCGCCGCCGCTTCCGCCAAGCGTATAAGCCGGGCGCAGCACAACCGGATAGCCAATTGTATTCGTAAACGCAATGCCGTCCTCCACATTGTGCACGACCTGGGAGGGCGCGCAAGGCTCGCCTATTTTCTCCATCGTGTCCTTAAATGCCTGGCGGTCTTCCGCCTTAAAGATTGTCTCGGAAGTCGTGCCAATCAGCTTCACGTTATGTTCCTTAAGGAAACCAGACTCCGCCAATTCCATGCCCAGGTTTAACCCTGCCTGCCCGCCCAGCGTGGGCAGTACGCTGTCCGGCTGCTCCTTGCAGATAATCTGCTCTAATACCTTAACATTCAAAGGCTCGATATAGACCTCGTCGGCAATTTCCTTGTCCGTCATAATCGTCGCCGGGTTGGAATTTACCAACACAACCTCCACGCCCTCCTCTTTCAGGGAACGGCATGCCTGCGTGCCCGCATAATCAAATTCCGCCGCCTGCCCAATAACAATCGGGCCGGAGCCGATCACTAATACTTTCTTAATGTCTGGATTCTTTGGCATTACTGATTCCCTCCCATCATAGCGATAAACTTATCAAACAGATAGCTGCTGTCCTGCGGCCCGGGGCATGCCTCCGGGTGGAACTGCACGGTAAAAATCTTTTTCCCGGTGTAGCGCAATCCTTCGTTGGTCCCGTCATTGACATTTACAAACGCCGGAACCGCTACCGCCGGGTCTAAATGTTCCGTGTCTACTACATATCCATGGTTCTGGGAAGAAATATATACTCTCCCGGTGTCTAAATCCTTAACCGGATGGTTGCCGCCCCGGTGCCCGTACTTCATTTTATGGGAATCCGCCCCGTTCGCCAACGCCATAAGCTGATGCCCCAGGCAAATGGCAAAAATCGGCGTATCCGATTCATAGAGCTTTTTCAGTTCTGCAATAATCCCTTTGCATTCTTTGGGGTCTCCCGGCCCATTGCTAAGCATAATCCCATCCGGCTTGTCCGCTAATATCTCCTCTGCACACGTGTACGCCGGGTAAATAGTGACCTCACATCCTCTATCCTGCAAAGATTTGGCAATATTCCTCTTGGCTCCAAAATCCATCAGGGCAACACGCTTCCCTTTTCCCGGCAATCTGCAAACGCTGTTACAGGTCGCTTTCTCTACCACATTTCCAGTGCGATACGCTCTAAGCCGCGGCAAAATTTCCTCAAGCAGATAATTTTCGTTGGTGGTAATCATCCCGTTCATAGTTCCCTTTTCCCTGAGAATCTTTGTCAGCGCACGGGTGTCAATGCCCGCAATGCCCGGAATATCATGCTTTACAAGAAAATCCTGGATTGTCCCCTCACAGCGGAAATTACTGGGCATCCGCGACAATTCACGCACAATATAAGCGTCCGGCCATGGCCTTTCCGATTCCATGTCCGGCGTAATTCCATAATTTCCAATCAACGGGTATGTCATGACGACTGCCTGTCCGGCATAAGAGGGGTCTGTGAGAACTTCAAGATATCCTGTCATAGAAGTGTTGAACACGATTTCACTGATTACTTCCCTGGCAGAACCAATGCTGTTACCTTCAAATACTGTTCCGTCTTCCAGTATCAGAAAAGCTTTCATGTATTTACCACCCTTTCTCTGTGTTGGCTGATTTTTACAAAAAAAAAGAAAACCAGATTCTTTTTTCCGTAAGGGTCCTGTACTTGGATCAGGCAAAAACACCATAGGTGTTTTTGCCTAAATTGTAAGAATTCTACCACACTTCCTTTACTTTTTCAATACCCTGGGATGATTTTTACATGAAAACCTGCTTTGTACTCCATCGCAGCCATCAGGAACCTTACTTACGATACTTCTCCCCCGATAATTCAATGTAAGCTATTTGCGATACGTCAACATAATTTGTGAATTCCTTTTGCACATACCAGGTATACGTCGTCTCTGTCTCTCCCACCAAGACGCTCGTTGTGTACCCTTGCCCGAAATCTCCACTTGGCTCTGCCTGGTCCTCCATAACCAGCTTCATCCCGCCGAGGACTTCATTTTCGAATATATCATGGTCAAACATATTATCAGCATCTTCCTTCTTATCGCAAGTTATGGTAAGCGTCACGCCAAGCGGGCTGATAACAAAAACATTGTCCGGGTTCTCCTCTGAAACAAAACGGATGCATGTCACATCTCCGCTTTGAGGCAGGGAAACCTTCAACTTATCTTCAATATCTCCGGCGTTTTCCAGCGACACTATCAATTGCGGCATCTGCTCCGTTTTCTTTTCCATATCAAGATTGTAGCGTATGCCAATCAGATAGCCGCCATCTTCCGCCATTTCCCCTGTATAATATTTCGTATTTGCGGAAATTGATTCTTTGCCAGAAGCGCTGTTGACGTTAAACTGCAAGCACCTGTCCGTTTTTGCCGTATCTTCCATAAGGAATGTCTGTCCGTCTACCACTCTGTTCTTCTTCAAAATCACCGTATTATGCTCCCTGTCCATAACATCCAGGTACGTTTGGTGCTCTTTCAGAAAATGGAACGAACAGAGGATCAACCCCATCTGCTGCTCTTTGCTGTACAGATGGTTGAGCACGGTAAACTTATAATTTTCATTCTCTGCCGTGACTGTTTTGGCGCTTGCCTTTGCCATCAATTCCTGCATTATTTCCGTTTCCTGGTCCCCATTGTCAAAAAATACCTGGAACCATTGGTAACGGACTGCTGCATACGCTGTCACGGCTGTCCCAAACAGGCACAACGCAAACGCGGCCGCCACTGCATAACGCCGCCATCCCGGCATGGCATTCTTTTTCGTCCCTGCCTGCCTTGCCAAACTTTCCTTCATCTGTTGGTACTGTTCCTGGGGCATATGCATATGCTCTATCATATCATTAAACCTATTCATACTATACCTCCTTTTATGCCCTGCATTGGCATCCCTTTTCATAAACCTCTTCTTCCAGATACTCTTTCATCAGTTCCTTGGCTTTGGCAAACCGTGAACGCAAGGTCGATGCATTCATTTTTAACATCCCGGCGATTTCTTTCAGGGAATACCCTTCATAAAAATACAGGTAGAGGATTACCCGGTATTTTTCCGGCAGCTCCATCATCGCCTCGTATACATCAGAATATCCATCCGGCACAACCCCCGCTTCCAGCGGCTTTACTGCTTCAAGGCAAGATTCTTGCTTAAAACGGCTGCTTTTTAGGACATCCTTGCAGTAATTAACCGACGTACGGATCAGCCACGCTTTCTCATGCTCCTCATTATGGAAAGGCTTCGTGTAACCCATCAAGCGGACAAATGTTTCCTGGGCTGCATCGTATGCATCATGGGAATTACCAAAACGTACCAAACAGATTCGCCAAACCATTTCGTAATACTTTTCATACAAATCCAATATTTCTTGCTGCGTACGCTTCATCTTTATTGCCTCCTTTCACTGATAATACGATTGCCGCCGCCCTAATGTCCAGTTTCCGGGAAAATAAATACTAAAAAAGAAAGAAATACCCACGGCAAGTCCCCTCAACCGTGGGTATACTCATAAACGCGAGCGCCAACGCTCTTTTTCACAACCTCATATTCCTCCTGTGAAAGGCCGTAAACCTGCGATAACCTTGCGTCCAATATTTCATAATTTTCTATAATGCCATCTTCTTGCGACGGCTCAATCAGCTTGTCCACGAGAAGTATTAGTTCCTTCTGCCGCGCCCTGTCAATAAAAGGGATGGGGATGCTTTCAATATGCGAGCGCAAAACCTTCATAGATTGGAAATTCTTCTCAAAATAAAATTGCGCGACCCTGGAATTAAGCACCGCCAGGATATACTTCATTTCCATACCCTCTATTTGGGGAATCAGCACATTGCAGCTATTGAGCGATAATGTCCGCCTGTCATCATAGGCAAACACTAGCTGGCTGCATATATACCGGTAAAGCAATTTCTCCCCTGCCCGGTAATATGCCGTTGGGGCCGCCTGCTGAAATAGCTCTGGCCTGTATGCAATGTAGCTTCCACCCTCCGTATAGCGGAACTTCTGTATATCCGTCCCTTTTAAAATAGCTTCATTTTCTTCCGACTTCACATCGGTAAGGAACTTTTTATTATTGCCTGTCACAATCCCCAAGGCAAATTTCGCCCTGCCTGCAAGCGTCACTTTGTTTGGCGCCTGCTCAATTTTTTGCAAAACCGCATACTCTTCATCTGTAGCCAGAAAATTGAAATATCCCCCGTGGACCCTGCGTTCCCTGCCAACCCTAAAGCAGCGTCCACCATCCTTGACTGCCATGCCCACGCAGCGCATTGGCTTCCTATCATACAGGACTTGCAGGATAATGCTTGGGCATTGGACCCCGGCAAATACATTCCCTAAATATTCCAAATACTGGATGGAGCCGCATGCCATCAAAAATTTGCGGATTTTTGCATGTGCCTTGACGTTGAGAATGGATTCCGGCAGCACAAAAGATAAAATGCCCCCGCATTTTAAATTAGAAACGGCCTGCTCGATAAACAAATCATAAGATTCTATATTTTTCCCTTGGGCGCAGGAATACCTATCCCTGAGGCGCCTCTTTTCCTCCTCAGTAAACCTATACCCCCAGGGAGGGTTGCCGATGATATAATCAAAATATCCCTCCCCCTTAAATGCAAGGAAATCCTTCACCCTAATCTGCCCATAAAGGATTTCCTGCTTTGGCGCACAAAATTTCAGCGCCAGATTAATCCTGGCTAGGCAGACGCTGATGCCATCTGTATCACTGCCATAAATAGATTCCATCCCCACCCCTTCGGGCAGCCGCAGCAAAAAGCTGCCAGTCCCACAGCATGGGTCAAGCACGCGCTTCCCCTCTGCGGCATTTGCCTCGAACAATGCGCCAATTAACTTTTTTACGACGGAGGCAGGCGTGTAATAGGCGCCTGTGGCTTTTCTGTTCCCCAGGTTCCTGCCTGAAATATACAGCAATCCCAAGATATCTTCCGCTTCCTCATACAGGTATTCCACCGTGAACCATTGCGGATGCCTCTCTATGCAAGACAGCGCCCCCTCCTGATTTGCAAGCAGGTCGTCTATTAAAAACCCATACCCGTTCGTTGGCAAGGAACCTTTTAAGTACCGGGACAAGGCGCCAGCCCCGCAAGGCGCAAGGATGCCCTCCCTCTGGACAATGAGCTGCAAGGCGCACTCCGCAAGCAATGTGCGAAGCTGCATGCCATCCAGCAAAACGCCCTGCCTAGAAACCATCTCCATGAGCCGCCTCACGCTCGCTATGTTGGCGGAGCCTGCCGTGACATAACATCCATAGATGCCGCTGCCTGTCACATATTTCTTGTTGCGCCTGTTCTTCAGCGCTTTGTTTTGCCCTGTCAGCAAATCAGCCTTTAAGCGGCTGATATATCCTTCCGTAAACAGCGGCTTGCCGTTTTGTTCTGCTTGGGGCGTTATCTTGCCCATTTTTAACCAATTACGCCCAGTGGCCGGCGAGATAGAAATCCTCTCACACAGGCCTCTGAGCGTAACATAATTCCCTGCATCAACAGCAGACATACCTTCCCTCACACTTTCTTATTGAACACTGACAGATTCTCGCTCTCCTCCATGCTAAAGAACCGCTCCCTGTCATTATGCGGGAACAGCAGCTCCATATAAAGGCTTCCCAACAGCTCCTTCACCGTTTCCGAATCCACATCCTGGATTGGCAGCTCCTCAACCTCCATTTTCCCCAAATTATCAAGGACGGCTTCTATCTTATGCTTATCTGCCTGCGGCTTCTCCATAAGCGGGACCAGGGGGACCGGTATCAACGCCGCCCCTTCCGGCGTCTTCTTCGGCTGTAAAATCTCCTCTGCCTCAGGAATCTTATAAACGATATTCTTACAGGTCTTTTCAAAACACTCCGGGTCGTATTTTGACAGATACTTTAAATCATCCATAGTTAAGGTGCGTTTATTATGAATTTTAATGTAGATGTTTACAAGACGCGTATCTTTTCCCATAAGCCTTACCTCCCATCCAGGTACAACGAATATGAGCCTGCTTTACGTTGCACTAAGAACCTATGCAAAATATCTGCCTTTTCTTTTATTATACTGTCAATCTGCCAAAAGTACAATTATTTTTTGCCCCTATCCTTACATTATTCTACTGATCCATCTCTTCCATGATTGCGTCCAGAATCTTATCCGCCGCATCCTCCTTGCTCATCTTCTCCAAATGCACGGTCCGGGATTTGCTAATCAGCGTGATTACATTCGTATCTGTGCCAAACCCGGCGCCCGCAACCTTGAGGTTGTTTGCAGCTACCATATCAAGATGCTTTTTCTCAAGCTTTGCCTTTGAATTTTCCTCCAAATTGCAGGTCTCCATTGAAAACCCGCATAAGAAAGCAGAAAGCTCCCCCTTCTCTTTACGGCTTCCCAGCTCCCCCAGGATATCCCTGGTACGCTCTAAAGCAATACAGGCGCCTCCCTCTGATTTCTTAATCTTATCCTTCGCAACGTCAACCGGGCGGTAATCCGCCACAGCCGCCGCCTTAATGATAATATCCGCTTCCTGCGCATGCGCCATGACCTGCTGGTACATCTGTTCGGCAGTGGTCACGTTTACCACTTCCATAAACATCGGCGGCTCTAAAGACGTCTCCCCCTTCACCAGTGTCACCTGCGCCCCCCGCAGCATCGCCTGCTTTGCCAGGGCGAACCCCATTTTCCCCGTGGAATGGTTCGTGATATAGCGCACAGGGTCAATCGCCTCCTGCGTCGCGCCTGCGGTCACGAGGATTCTTTGCCCTTTTAAATCTTTCTCACAGGCAAGCTCCCGCTTCACATACTCTACTAATGTTTCTTCTGCGGGCAGCTTGCCGTCCCCCAAATCCCCATTTGCCAACATGCCATGTTCCGGTGGGATAAGGACGTACCCGAACCTCTCTAATTTCTGCAGGTTATCCTGCACAATCGGATTATGGTACATATTATGGTTCATCGCTGGCGCAAGCAGGACTTTGCATGTGCATGCCATCACCGTAGTGCTCAGCATATCATCCGCTATGCCATTGGCAACCTTGCCAATGATATTTGCCGTAGCCGGCGCAAGCAAAACCAGGTCTGCCTGCTTTGCCAGGGCCACGTGCTCCACAGAAAACGTAAAGCCGCGGTCAAACGTATCAATCAAACATTTATTCCCCGTAAGGGTCTCAAACGTTATTGGCGTGATAAAATTAGTGGCATTTTCAGTCATCAGCACATGCACCTGGCAATGCAGCTTCTTTAACATACGTGCGACATTCGCCATCTTATAAGCCGCAATGCCCCCGGAAACGCCAAGCAGCGCCGTCTTATTTCGCAACATTCCCTAACGTCCTCCCTCAAATGCTAATTTCCCCATGCTTCTCATAAGCGCTAACCCGGGAAATCTTATTCTCTCCATCCACAAAAACAACCTTAGGGCTGAACTCCTTTGCTTCCTCAGGCGTCATCTGGGCATATGCCATGATGATAATATGGTCGCCGGTGAGTGTCTGCCTCGCCGCCGCCCCGTTCAGGCAAATCATACCACTGCCCGGCTCCCCGCAAATCGTGTACGTCTCAAAGCGGTTGCCATTTTCGATATCCACAATCTGCACATTTTCATATTCCAAAATCCCTGCCGCCTCTAGCAATTCAGGGTCGACTGTGATGCTGCCCACGTAATTCAGCTCCGCCTGCTTGACAACTGCGCGGTGGATTTTGCCTTTTAACATTTTTAAATACATTGGTATGCTCCTTTCGGTTGAAAACTGTACCCGTTCACTACGGCGCCTAAAATATCACCGATATTTTACAACACATTATAGCCAACGACAAAGCTTTTTGTGCTTTGGCGTTGGCTGCGCCGATTTTTGCTGCGTTTGTTGCAGAATTTCCTTGCAAAAATCGTGCGCATCCTCCCGGAGGGCTTATAGTAAACGGCACTTATTTTTGTCGTTTACTATAACTATATTATCAATCAATCTCGTCTTACCGATGTAGACCGCCATGGCAATAAGCGCCGCCCCTTCAACCGTATCTACATTTTCCATCGTGTCCGGGTTGACAATCTCGACATAATCAATCCTGGCAAGCGGCTCCGACTTTATATTTTGCATTATGGCCTCCTTAATTTTCGCCGCATCATGCTCCCCCTGCCCGATCATTTCTTTTCCCAACATCAGTGATTTATGCAAAATTAATGCCGCCGCACGCTCCGCATCATCCAGATATGTATTGCGGGAGCTCATGGCAAGCCCGTCCTCCTCACGTACAATCGGACAGCCGACAATCTCAATATCAAAATTCAAGTCGCGCACCATCCTGCGGATGACTGCTAGCTGCTGGGCGTCCTTTTGCCCAAAATACGCCTTATCCGGCGCCACAATATGGAACAGCTTGCAGACAACGGTACAAACCCCCTGAAAATGCGTGGGCCTGGTCTTCCCGCAAAGCCCTTCCGTTAATTTCCCCATATTTACAAACGTGCAGCTATCCCTAAAATACATTTCCTCCGGCTCCGGATGGAAAATCAGGTCGGCCCCCGCCTCCTCGCATACCCTGGCGTCCCGGGCAATGTCCCGCGGATAGCTGGCAAGGTCTTCATTAACCCCAAACTGCGTCGGGTTGACAAAATCACTGACAACCACCCTGTCATTTTCAGCGGCCGCTTTCACAATTAAGCTCTTATGCCCCTCATGGAGATAGCCCATTGTAGGCACTAAGCCAACGCTTTGCCCCTCCTTCCTCCATGCTTTTATTATGGGGCGTAATTCCTCTATCGTCTTAATAACCTTCATCATCCTGCCTCCTAATGCAGCCCAGGAGCCTGGCCTCTCCATCCGTCCCCCGGGCTGCCACTCGTGTCGTTTAATATAGTTTTTCTATCACATCGTCATCTATCTTAAAAGTATGCTCCAAAGCCGGGAACGCCCCGGACTTCACATCCTCCATGTACTTTGCAAAGGCTTCTTTCATCATCTCCCCAACCTGGGCAAACTGCCTGACAAACTTGGGCTTGAAATCCCCAAACATGGCAAGCATATCCTGATAGACCAGCACCTGCCCGTCACAGCCTGCACCTGCGCCAATGCCAATCGTGGGAATATGCAGCTTCTGTGTAATCAATTCAGCCAATTTTGCTGGGACGCACTCTAACACGACCGCCACCGCGCCTGCCTCTTCAACCGCCACCGCGTCTTCAAGCAATCCCCTGGCGGCCTCCTCTGACTTTCCTTGGACTTTAAAGCCCCCAAAAGCATTCAAAGACTGCGGCGTCAGCCCCAGGTGCGCCACCACCGGAATGGAAGCATCGGTGATTGCACGGATATGCCCTGCGAATTTCCTGCCCCCCTCCAGCTTCACTGCCTGCGCCCTTCCCTCTTTCATCAAACGTCCGGCGTTACACACTGCATCATAGACAGACGCCTGGTAAGACATAAACGGCATATCTGCGACTACCAGTGCGTTGCCTGCCCCTCTCGCTACCGCCCTCGTATGGTGAACCATATCTTCCATCGTCACGGAAAGCGTGTCCTCATAGCCCAGCATCACCATCCCCAGGGAATCCCCAACTAGGATTGTCTCAATCCCTGCCTCATCAATAAGCTTTGCCATGGAATAGTCATACGCAGTCAGCATCGTAAACTTCTCTCCCCGCTCCTTTGCCTGCTGCATTGTCACTACTGTGTTCTTCATTTTTGTACCTCCTGTAATGCACCCACTATAATGGCGCGATATTCTTAGCAGATTTCATCGGCCATGAGCATAAAATTGGTGAATTGATTACCGAACGCGTAATTTGGATGGACAAAATGAGACAGCCTGGCTGTCCCTGCCCAACTTGAGAAAACATCACTTGAAAATGATACAGTTTCTTTCCAGAATACCGTTCACCAATAATGTAGCATATAGAAGGTTACGTTTCAAGAGGATAATTTACCTAGGCTGTTTTTTTGCAGGCTCTTTGCCAATTCTGTGTTCTATGGAAAACACAATCGCCATCTCCCCCGCCAGCAGGCAGAACACCGCCGTCCCCCCGTAAGAAATAAAAGGCAGCGGAATCCCCGTATTGGGGAGAATCGCCAGGTTAACGCAGATATTAAAAATTGCCTGTAAGGTGAGGTGCGAGAATACACCCAAACAGAGCATCCCCCCAAACAGGTCCGGCGCAGAAACCATCACCCGCGCAATCTGGAAAATCAGATAACCAAAAAGGTAGATTAAGACAAGCGCACCGACAATCCCTAATTCTTCACAGATGACAGAAAAAATCATGTCATTCTCCACCTCCGGGATTTGCCCTAATTTTTGGATAGAGCCTCCCAGCCCTTTCCCAAATACGCCGCCCCTTCCAATCGCATATAACCCCTGCAATGTCTGATGCCCCTGGGAAGCCGCATAGCGTTCGGGGTCCAGCCATGCCGCAATCCTGCCCACGCGGAATGACATCTCACTTAATTCTTCCGGCGTGGGCATATTTTCCCAAATGCTCCACACATACAGGGCTACTATCGCGCCCACTCCTAAAAAAGCTATAATGTGCCATATCTCCGTCTTCGTGCTGATAAAAGTCATGATGAAGCAAATCCCCATCACCACTGCCGAACTGCTCAAATCCTTACTAATAAAAAACAGCATAGCCGTGGGAATCCCGCCCACAACCCAAAGGCTGAAAGTCAGGCCCACGGAACTTAACCTGTGTTTATTTCGGTCAATCAGATATGCCACACAGATAATCACACATAGCTTTACCCACTCGCTGACCTGGAACTGCCCGATGCCCGGCAGCTTTAGCCAACGCGTCGCCCCATTTGCCGACACCCCAAGCTTCGTCTGCAAAAGGAGGATGGAAGCAATCCCGCTCAGGTAAAGCGGCAGCACAAAATACCTCAGGAGGCGGTAGTCAAAAAACTGAAGTATCAATATGCCAATAAACCCTCCCAACATGAACATTACCTGCCGTTTCACCAAAGCAAAGGAATCATAATCATACTCCTCGCTCATCCCGCATTGATAGGATGTTGCCGAAAAAACCATCATCGCCCCATATGCGCACAGGAAAAAAATTACGATCCAAAGCATATAATTATTCCTGACAATAATCGGCGTTCGTCTTTTGTCCAAGCTTACCGCTCCTTTCCAAATTGCCCCTGCATCCCTTCCACAAGCTCCCACAGCTTTTTAAACTGCTCAATTTCATCCTCTTCCATCACCGAATCAGGAACCGGCATCTCCTTTGCCGCTGCTGCCCGAACGGCTGCCGTATAAGACGCAATGGGCTGGCTGCCGCTTTGGTCCGTACCCTCGATAAAGATTTCCTGCCCAGGCGCAGCCTCCCCTGCCTCTGCATCAGGAACCTCCGATAATTTACCGGCCCCGCCAATCCCGAACACGATCTGGTAGCCCTCCCAGCCCAGCTTAAACCACTGCCCGCCATCCTCCGTGTCCTTTTCCCTCTCCAACTGCTTTAAAACCATTATATTCTGCCAAAGGCTCCGCCCGGACGCCCCTTGGGGCAGCTTAGGCAAATACATGCCCCTTATGTCTACCTGGAAAATTTCCTCCAACTGCTCCAGGGAAATATAATCACTATATTTCCAATCCGGCAGCAAGCTTCCCAGTAAGGGATGCGCGCTGGCAAAATTATCCTGTACCGCCCCATAGAGCGTCTTAACATCCACCCAGACGCCATCCTCGCTAAAAGCCACATTTGTCACAGCCCCGTCTAACCCTTCACAAAAAATCCGTGCATACCCTTGCCCCTGAGACACGCTGCCACGGATTTGCCAAGTCATACAGGCAGATTGATCAACCTCCAGCATCCAAGAAACAGCCTTAAGAAATTGCTCCTGCCCCTCGGAAAAACATCCTTCATTCAATGTGACATTAATTTCAAAATCAACGCCCTTAGCAGACATTACACGCTTAACTGCCTGCGCCGCTCGTAATAAAGGGAAAAGACGGACAAATACACACACAGCCACTGCACATACCAAAAACGCGCCTATCAATATTCCGGATGTAAGATATTTCTTTTTCATATGCCCTCCTTATAAGAGAATAAAGTGGGCAAGCCCACAGGGGCTCCCCTGTCCCCTCAATCCCCCGGGGATTGCACACTTTGAAGCGCCGAGCACAATTGCGAAGCAATATTTTCCTCTTGTGCGAGTGCGCATAATTATTATTCTCTTATAGGAAGACACTTTCACGCTCTAGCGTGACAAGGTCTTTCCTATAAGAGAATAAAACCCAGCAAACACATCGTCCCCCGTGTCTGCCAGGCCCTTTTATAG
This sequence comes from uncultured Lachnospiraceae bacterium, assembly GCA_949879775.1. Lineage (GTDB taxonomy): Bacteria > Bacillota > Clostridia > Lachnospirales > Lachnospiraceae > Petralouisia. The sequence goes on along the minus strand of CATLBW010000030.1, from coordinate 9,211 downwards.
CCAACGGCAATTATTTTTGTCGTAGGCTATAATATAAAACGCATATAAGAACTATTTCTCCGGCGGCGTTATCTTCTCCTGCCCGCCCATATAGGGACGCAAGGCCTCTGGAATCCTGACGCTCCCATCTTCGCACAAATTGTTCTCCAGGAATGCAATCAACATCCGCGGCGGGGCCACCACCGTGTTATTCAGGGTATGCGCAAAATATTTGCCCCCCTTCCCTGCCACGCGGATTTTCAAGCGGCGAGCCTGGGCGTCCCCTAAATTGGAGCAGCTCCCAACCTCAAAATATTTCTGCTGCCTGGGGGACCATGCCTCCACGTCCACAGACTTCACTTTCAGGTCGGCAAGGTCGCCGGAACAACATTCCAAGGTCCTCACCGGGACATCCAGGGAACGGAACAAATCCACCGTGTTCTGCCACAATTTATCAAACCACATTGGGGACTCGTCCGGCTTACATACTACAATCATCTCCTGCTTCTCAAACTGATGGATACGGTACACGCCGCGCTCCTCGATGCCATGCGCGCCCTTTTCCTTACGGAAACATGGCGAATAGCTGGTCAAGGTCTGCGGAAGCTGCTCTTCCGCGAGGATCGTGTCAATGAACTTCCCTATCATGGAATGCTCGCTGGTGCCGATTAAGTACAAATCCTCTCCCTCAATCTTATACATCATAGCGTCCATCTCCGCAAAGCTCATAACCCCTGTCACCACATTGCTGCGGATCATAAACGGCGGCACGCAATAGGTAAAGCCACGATTAATCATGAAATCCCTTGCATAGGAAATCACTGCGGAATGCAGCCTGGCAATGTCCCCCATCAGGTAATAGAACCCATTCCCCGCTACCTTCCTGGCGCTGTCCAAATCCAATCCCTGGAAACGTTCCATGATCTCGGCATGGTAAGGGACCTCAAAACCCGGCGTCACCGGCTCGCCGTACTTCTGCACCTCCACGTTCTCGCTATCATCTTTCCCAATCGGCACCGATGGGTCAATGATATTGGGGATTGTCATCATGATCTTTGTCACCTGCTCTTGCAGCTCCCCTTCCATCTGCTCCAGCTTGGCCAGACGTTCGGCCCCGGCATTCACCTGGGCTTTTACCTGCTCCGCCTCATCTTTCTTCCCCTGTCCCATTAATGCGCCAATCTGCTTGGACAGCTTCTTCCTCTCAGCGCGGAGCGCGTCCGCCTCCTGCTGGGTCTTCCTCGCTTTCGCGTCAAGCTCAATCACTTCGTCGACCAAGGGCAGCTTATTATCCTGAAACTTATTGCGGATATTTTGTTTTACAACATCCGGATTCTCTCTTAAAAATTTTAAATCAATCATCGTTTCCTCCTAGACATGTGAAATCAAATACTAAACCATATTATATCCTAAAGTTTCCCAATCTGCAATTGCGTTTTATTTTTCTTAATGCTTACTCATGCCTCAATGCTTCGATCGGATTTAAGTTTGCCGCCTTATAGGAGGGCAGCAGCCCAAACAGGATACCGATGAACATAGAGAACACAACCGACAGGATTGCCGCCGGAACGCTGATTGCCATCAGCGTGCCCGTTACCTTGGAAATCACTTCCGCAAGCACAATCCCCACAATCACGCCGACAATGCCTCCAAGGCTGGTTAAGACAGCCGCCTCTGTGAGGAATTGCGCAAGCACTTTGCCCTTCCTGGCCCCAATCGCTTTTTTCAGCCCAATTTCCTGGGTACGTTCCGTCACCGACACCAGCATGATATTCATAACGCCGATTCCTCCTACTAACAAGGAAATCCCGGCAATCCAAATCAGCATCATGTTTGTGGACTGCCCTAATTTCTGGATGTCCTCTGCTTTCTTCAATAAATCGTCCGCCTTATATTTCATGGTGTCATCCTTCACCGAGAGCTTGGTATTTAAAATTTCCGCCGCGCTCTTTCCCGCCACGGTCATATTATCCACTTTATCAAGCTTTAGGACCACAGACTGCGGCTCGTCGTAACTATAAAGGATCGGCCAAGTCGTGTCAGGCACATACAAGGCGCCGCTGTTCCCCTGTGCATACAATTCATAATATTCTTCAATACTGTTAATGACAGGCTCAAATTTAGAAGATTTGGCAATCACCCCGATTACCGTAAAAGGCTCGCGCTGGATTTCCACGGTCTTCCCTACCGGCTCCTCGCCCTGGAAAATAGTCTCCGCGCTGTTCTCATCCAAAATTACCACTTTACGGAAATTCTTGAAATCAGACTCCGTAAACCCCCGCCCTTTCTTGATAATGTAATTACAGACGTTAAGGTAATCTTTGTCTATGCCGTATATTTTCCCGCCGGATAACCCGTTGTTCTTATAATAAGCCGCGCTGTAAGCCTCCCTGGAAGTGTAAAGGGACACCCCTTCCACGTGCTTCAAATCCAGTAACGTATTCTTCGTCTCCTCAGAAATCACCGGCACCCCGTCCGGGATTCCATTCCAATCAATCTCATAAACATTATCACCCTGATAGAACCGCACGTTCACCGTATTATCACCAGAACCAATCAGGTTTTCCTTAATCTGTTCGTTCGTACCCTTAATTGTTGAAACAATGGCAATTATTGCCGCAATCCCTATGATAATGCCAAGCATGGTGAGAAAGGAGCGCATCTTATGTGACCACAATCCCTGAAAGGACAATCTGATATTCTCTAACATTTTTCCTCCATTCTGTGCCTGGGCTGACTACTCAGCCGTCTTCACTTTTACGCCTTCCTGTGCGTTTTTACCGTAAGGAAATGCAATTTTATCCTCCATGGTAAGCCCGGAAACAATCTCCACACATGACCCGTAAAGCGTTCTGCCAGTCTTGACATATTGTTTTACCAGACAGTTATCGGCGCCCGCTTTCATCACATATTTCCGGTTATCCTCTTCCCTGACATACGCCTTTTCAATGTAAATGCCATTGGCCTCACCGCCCGCATTATTGGGCGTCATTGTCAAGTCCACGTATTCTCCATTGTTCAGCCCTTCGGTGTTCTCAATATACGCCGTATATGGATAATAGGAGACGTTCGGGTTACCCTCCCCCCACGCCCCATAATTGGCCGAAGGGTACTTGGAAATTTCTGTTATGGTAGCCTCAAAATTATTGCCGCTCTCCCAGGAATAAGCATAGACTGTCTGCCCTTCCTTAATGTCTTCCAACTGTAATTCGCTCAAGTAGCCTTTGACATACAAGCCCTCAGAGCCTGCCACCATAAGGAACGGTGAACCGTCCGTGGGAAGGTTATCCTTTTCTCCAAGGTTTTTTACAATCCCATTTATCTCAGCCTTAATTACGCCGTCGCCTGACATTTTTTTCATCTGTTCCACTTCCAGCTCGCCGCGGCGCTGTTCAAGGTCCAGGTCACGGATCTCTTTCTCCTTCTCTTTAATTTTATCCGCAAGCTCCTGCGCAGTATATCCTTCCGGTTCCGGCTCAGGCTCCGGCTCCGGCTCTGGTTCAGGCTCTGGTTCCGGCTCTGGCTCTGGCTCAACATCCAAATCCTCGTCTTCTATCTGGGATTTTGTCCTGACTGACCAGCGCGAATCTTCCGCCATCTGCGGGAAACCGCTTAACCCACTAATCGCCCAACTGCTAAGCAGCTTTCCTTTCAGCTTATTACCCTCATGGATCTCCAGGCTCACAAAGATAGGCTTCTTCCTCTGGGAGATATTATTAATAAATTCACCTAACACATAACATTCCGGCGTACATAGATATACATAAGGGTTCTCCTCTATGCCTTTGCCTTTATTGGGCTTTGACGTCTTGGAGATATAATTATATGCAGCCCCTGTCTTCTCCGGTTTGGGCGGTTCCGCCGGCGGGTCCGTGGTCTGTGGCGGGTCAGGCTCTTCTGGCTCATCTGGCGGGTCAGGCGTTTCCGGCCTGGGCTGGATAGGTTTTATTTTCTTTAAATTCTCCAGCTCCTGTTTTGCCGCCTGTATCTGCCCTGCCGTAGTTGCCACGTCTAATTCCTTCATCTCCAGTTCCAAATCAGACAATGTCATATCATAGGAAATCAGTGGATCTCCGGCCTCTACCGTCTGCCCCTCCTCCACATACACTTCCTCAATATTCTTATCCTCAAGCGGGTATACCTCCTGGAAATAATCATTCGTCAGCATCCCAGAACTGCTCATCTCCGATTCCCCGTAATACATGTTTAAATTGGATACGCTCTGCACGTCCGCACTCAGGCTGTTAAACTGATAATTCTGATATAGCTTAATCCCGCCGTATATTGCCCCGCCTACGGCACACAGAGAGATCAATGAAATAACAACCGCTTTCTTACTCATCCTTTGCCTCCTCTATGCTTTTGCCCCCTTCTTCCGTAATCATACCATCTATGATATGTATCACGCGCTTCGCTTTCGAGGCAATATTGCGGTCATGGGTAATCATCACAACGGTTACCCCCTCGTCATTCAACTGCTGGAATAAATCCATAATTTGTTCACCCGACTTGGAGTCTAAGGCTCCCGTCGGCTCGTCTGCCAGCAGTATTTGCGGATTGTTTACCATGGCGCGCGCAATGGCGACACGCTGCTTTTGCCCACCGGATAACTGTGTAGGCTTAAAGGTCATACGGTCCCCAAGCCCTACGCGTTCTAACGCCTGCGCCGCCCTTTCCTTGCGCTCTTTTTTCTTGACCCCGGCATAGCTCAGCGGCAGCGCCACATTGTCAAGCGCTGTCTGCCTTGGAAGCAAATGGAAGCTTTGGAATACAAAGCCAATGCTCCTAAGCCGCAAATCTGACATTTCACGGTCCCTGCACTTAAGCACATCTTCGCCGGCAAGCTGGTAATTTCCCGAAGTCGGGCGGTCAAGGCATCCAATAATATTCATCAAAGTCGTCTTGCCTGACCCGGAAGGGCCCATGATAGCCACATATTCCCCTTCCTCCACCTGGAAGGAAACGTCCTTTAACACCGGGACCACAAACTTATCCTGCTGGTAATCTTTATAAATATTCTGCAAATCCAATATCATCCTAATCCATCCCTCCGGTTCCTACTACAGGGTCCCTGCCCCTTCCAGGTCCGTGCCATCCTGGCCTTCCCGAATCAAATCGTCTGACAATGAAGCCCCGTCGTCTTCCAAACCATCATCAATATCTGATGTATCTTCATCCAGGTCCTCGCCATCTTCCGGCATATCGGTGTCTGACATATCCTCATCCAGGCTTACATCTTCCTCTGCCGCCCCGCCGTCATTCGTTATTTCTTCTCCTCCGAGCATTCCACCATCTTCGGACATCTCGCCATCCTCAGACATCTCGCCTTCTTCTCCCTGGTTATACAAAGGCGACGTATAGTCCACATCTTCTGCATTCGTAACAGTAGCAACGCCTTCATACAGCCCCTCCATTGGGAAAGCAATGTAGTCGTCTTCCGTCAGCCCAGACAAAATTTCATAGGCCCCCAGGACCTCATCATATTCGCCCAGCTTTACCTGCCGTTTTTCCAGCCTGTTCTTGCTGTTTGCCGCCCAGACGTATGCATCCTGCCCCTCCAGGCTTCCTAAAGGCGCCATAACTGCGTCCGAGCCGTCCATCATGCCTTCCATATCTGCGTCCGAGCCATCCATCATGCCTTCCATATCTGCGTCCGAGCCGTCCATCATGCCTTCCATATCTGCATCCGAACTGTCTGACATACCTTCCATGTCTCCCAAAGCGTCTGAAAAATCCTCTGTGCCTGTATCTGCATCCGACGCACTCTCTGTATCTGTGTCCAAGCCATCCGACAGACCTTCTATGCCCGCCTCCGGTTCATACGACATGCTTTCCATGCCTGCATCCGAACTGTCCAACAAATTCTTTGCGTCTGTATCGAAACCAGCCGGCATATCCCCTGCCGCATCTCCTGACGCTGAGCCATCCACCATACCTTCTGCTGCGTCTCCTGACGCTGAGCCGGACGCCCCTTGTGCATCATCTTTAAAAATATAGCCTTCAAACAGCCAGATTCCCTCTTTTTCCTCCATCTGCCCTTCATCTAATTCAATGAACAGATGCTGTCCCATCATCAGCCCATCTGTGGAATCCAATGTGACATAGAAGGGATACTTCGTTGCTTTCTCCCCACTGCCGCCGGAATCATACGACATGGCCATGTCACTATTGTCGTCGCCCGCCTGGTTCTGGGTATCAATCTTAGTGATAGTCCCCGACCAGGTCTGTTCTTCGTCAATCCGGGAGCGCAGGATTACCTGCTGCTCTTCTGAAAGCATCTGCACATTGGTCTCGCTGACCGTTCCCTTCACACGAAAATCCCCAACGGCAAGCACCGTCATGTATGAAGAGTCCTCTTCCATGCCGTCGCTCCCAGAATTATTGATGGATTTCACCACGCCGGCAATCTTACTGGTTACGACAGCATTGTCAATGCTTTGCTGTTTTTTCTCCATCTCAGCCTTTTTGCTCTCAATGTTATACTCCGTCTGCTTGATGCTATTCTCCTTCTCCTGGATCTCTGCCGTATACTGGAATTTCTCGTTAGCCGGAGCGGCGTTCCTTTCCTTGGTAAGCTGGTCGATCTGGGACCGGAAATCAGTAATCTCATTCTGCATCCCCTCTAATTCCAGATCTGCCTGGGACAATTCCGCCTTCACATCATCCATGTCATATTCAAACAACGGGTCGCCTTCTTCTACCATATCGCCTTGCTCCACGAAGACTTCTTTGACCTCACGCTCCATATCTTTATTTACTTTCCAGCTCTCCTGCGCCTCCACAACGCCTGAATATCGGTTCTGCACTCCTGAATTAGCTGCATTTAAGGTGGACACTTTTTCCACATATACTTTATCTGCACTATTCCCTACCCCGATGCTGCCTTTCAGGAAATACCATGCCAACCCGCCTGCCGCCGCAATGATTATAACCACAGCAATAATAATTCCTATCTTCTTCTTACTCATTCCTACCTCCATTCTGCGCACTTCCCAGCGCAAACAGACAATCAACAAAGTGGGCAAGTCCGCTTCAGCTCCCTAAATCCCTCATTCATGACGGACTTGGACAATTTGCTGCGCCGAGCACAATTGCGAAGCAATATTTTCCTCTTGTGCGAGTGCGCATATTACTTTTTCTCTGTATAGGAAGATACTTTCACGCGTTAGCGTGACAAGACCTTTCCTAATAATAGAAACAAAAGGGACGCCTGCCGTTCCCTCGCGCTTTGCCTGCTTCATTCAGACGGTTCTTTCCCATCATTAGTAACCATCTTATCATAAAACCATAACTATTGCTAATAAATTTTCTTAATAATTTCTTAAACCTTCGTCCCGGGAACTCTTTCGAAATGTCAGCTTTTTGGGGTTGGCTGCCAATTTTCCGCTAACCGCCAACATCATAATACCGTCAGGTTGCGTAAGGAAGCGCGTTATGATAAAATTTGCCTAAAAAATGATAGATCCTGTCACACACAAGGCACAACATTGTCTAATATCTATAGGAGGTGTAATTCTATGATAAAAAATACAAATGAAGAATTGCAGGCTTTGATTGATAAAGCCATCGCAGGGGATAAGGCATCCCTTGAAACACTTATCAACGGCATCCAGGACATGGTATTCAACCTCTCCCTGCGCATGCTGGGGACATTTTCCGACGCCGAAGACGCCACCCAGGATATCCTGCTGAAAGTAATCACCCACCTGTCCTCTTTCCGCAGGGAAAGCGCTTTTACCACCTGGGTTTTTTCCATCGCCGCAAACCATCTGAAAAACTACAAAAAGCATATGTTTGCCCGTTATCCCCTGACCTTTGATTTTTATGGGAACGACATAGCAAACGCAGACATAGCAAACATCCCGGATTTGTCGCAGGACGTAGAAAAGTCTATCCTGGCGGAGGAATTGAAAATGTCCTGTACGAACGTTATGCTCCAATGCCTTGACGCAGAGAGCCGCTGCATCTTCGTCCTGGGAACTATGTTCAAGGTTGACAGCCGCATAGCCGGGGATATCCTGGGTATCACGCCAGAAGCATACCGCCAGCGTCTCTTAAGGGTGCGCAAGAAAATGGCGGAATTCCTTTCCACCTACTGCGGCGAGTTTGGCAAGGGGACATGCAAGTGCACGGACAGGGTTGACTATGCCATAAAGAACCATCGGATAGACCCCGCGCATTTAGATTATTATTCCGCTGCCCCGGCTGGCTCCCCAATGGAAGACGTAAAGGAAGCAATGGAAGAAATTGACGGGCTGTCGCAGCAGTTTGCATTTTGCAAGTCTTACCAGGCCCCGGAAAATTTAAGTAAATTTATCAAAGGCTTTTTAGGCTCCACATTAGCTGACACCATCAAACAACCATACCTACCATAAGGAGAACACAAAAATGGACACGCAAATTATCATAGGCTATTTATCAGAATTAGAAAAAAACAATAACCGCGAATGGTACCACGCGCACAAAGAGGAGTACAAAAAGGCAAATGCTGAATTTGAATCCTTCTTACAGGAACTGATTATGGAAATAGGGAAATTTGACAACAGCGTCATCCATAACATCCCCAAAAACCTCACCTTTAAACTGGTGCGCGACACGCGTTTTAGCCATGACAAGTCCCCCTATAACCCTGCGTTCCGCGCGCACATTTCCGCCATGGGAAAACTGCCGGTCCCCGTGGGCTACTATATTATGATAAAGCCGGGCGGCCAATCCTTCTTGGGCGGCGGGCTGTTTGCAGACATGTTTAAAGAGGCCACGAATATGGTGCGGGCTTACATCGCCTCTAACCCCTGCGAGTGGGACAAAATTATCCATGCGCCCCAATTTGAGGAATACTTCACTGTCAAAGGGACTGCCCTCAAAAGGGTGCCTGCCGGTTACGATAAGGATTGCCCCCAAGCGGAATATTTGAAATATAAGAGCTGGTATCTGGAATACCCGTTCAGCGATGGCGAATTGGCAGACGCCAATAGCTTCCTTACAAAAGCCGGCAAAATCTTTGAAGCTATGAAACCCTTTAACGACTACCTGAACCATGCCCTTGCAGGCTTTCAGATGCCCGAAAGATAAGGAACACAGGCTTCCTATATCGCTGAATTTCACGTTACTGTTCACTCCGCAATGTCATTAAGTTAGTAACGAACTGCCTGAAATGGTTAGATTCTTTTTATGAGGTCTAACCATTTTTATGTTAAAAAAAGGGGCTTGACAAATTCCCTGGAATGTGCGG
>CATLBW010000029.1 GCA_949879775.1 uncultured Lachnospiraceae bacterium | reverse complement strand
CTTTAACGCAGACTTCAAAACCTCTTCCACTGTAATACCCTCATAAAGCTCTACGCCGTTGACTGCCTTTAATGCCTCGGCAGACGAATACCCGAGCGCCGTCAAAGCCTGCACCGCTTCGCTCTTTACGCCGGAAACTTTGTTCTCCGCCCCCTTTGCCTGCTGCGTAAGCTTCGCTTCAAACGCATCCTCAAGGCTCAGCTTATCTTTCAGCTCCAGGATTAAGCGCTGTGCCGTCTTGTTGCCAATCCCCGGCGCCCTGGCAATTGCCTTGGCATCTTCCCCGAGCACGGCAAAACGCAGGTCATCAGGGGTCATGACCGTCAATATGGCAAGCGCGCCCTTCGGGCCAATCCCGCTGACACCTATAAGCAGCTTGAAGATATTTAAGTCATCCCTGGTGAGGAAACCATAGAGCTTCATAGCGTCTTCCTTGACATGGAAGTAAGTATAAATCTTTAACGTCTGCCCAATCCCGTGAAAGCTGTCAATCATGCTGGCGGGGATATGGATATGATAGCCGATATTGTTCACCTCAAGCACAATCGTCTCGTCTAAAATCTCAACCAGCTCGCCTTTCATATATGAATACATGCCGCGTTTCCTCCTACTGCGCCAGCTCTCCGTAAAAATAAAAGCCTTTACATTCGTTTAACTTCACTTTCACAATCTTGCCAACCAAATCCCGGCTGCCTGGAAAATGGACAATAAAATTATTCCCCAGCCGTCCGCTGACAAGCGTACCATCCTGTTCATTTACCTCTTCTACCAGAACTTCACCTACACTTCCAGTTAAGGCGTTTGCCCGCATGGCGGCATACTGCTGCACTTCCTTTAACAGCCTGTCAAAGCGTTCCTTCACCACGTCCTCAGCAACCTGCCCTGCCTTGGATGCTGCCGGGGTCCCGGTACGTTTCGAATAAATGAAGGTAAAGGCGCTCTCATACCCTACGCGGCGCACCACATCCAACGTCTCCAAAAAATCTTCTTCCGTCTCCCCGGGAAATCCGACGATAATATCGGTTGTCAGCGCAATCCCCGGCACGGCGCCACGTATTTTTTCTATTAATGCAAGATACTGCTCCTTATCGTATTGGCGGTTCATCTCTTTTAAAATACGGCTGCTCCCGGACTGTAACGGCAAATGCAGGTGACGGCATATTTTCGCTGATTTCGCCATCACTGCAATCAATTCATCCGAGAGGTCTTTGGGATGGGACGTCATAAAACGGATGCGTTCAATCCCCTTTACCTTTTCAATTTCCGACAGCAATTCGGCAAAAGTCACAGGAACGTCAAGATTCTTCCCATAGGAATTGACGTTCTGCCCCAGAAGCATGATTTCCACCACGCCGTCTTTGGCCAATTGCTCAACCTCCCGCAGGATATCCTGCGGCCTGCGGCTCCTCTCCCTGCCCCTGACGTAGGGGACAATGCAATAACTGCAAAAATTGTTGCAGCCAAACATGATGTTGACGCCGGACTTAAATTTATATTTGCGCTCCACCGGCAAATCCTCGACAATCTTGTCCGTGTCCTTCCAAATATCAATTACCATGCCCTCCTGCACAAATGCGGCGTACAAAAGCTCCGCAAACTTATAGATGTTATGCGTCCCAAAGACCAAATCGACGAAACGGTAGCTCTTTTTGAGCTTTTCCAATACCGCCTCCTCCTGCATCATGCAGCCGCAGAGCGCAATCTTCATATGCGGGTGCTTTTTCTTATAGGCGTTCAGATAGCCAAGGCGTCCCCAGACCTGGTTGTTGGCGTTCTCCCTCACGGTGCAGGTATTATAAATGACAAAATCCGCCTCCTCCGTATCCACAATTTCATAGCCCACGGCCTCTAAGATTCCCGTCAATTTCTCAGAGTCGCGGGCATTCATCTGGCAACCGTAGTTCTGTACATGTGCAGTCGCCAACCGCCCATGCCCTGCAAAAAACTGCTTTGTATATTGTCGGCATTTTGCCATGAAATAATACTGCCTTTGCGGTTCTTCCGCAGGGGGGCCTGCATTTACATCTATCTGTCCCAAATCAATTTCATTGTACATTTCTCTTAATGTTCTCCCTATCTGTCATATTCCTTTCACTTCCCTGATTCAGCGGGCATTCCAACTGGCAGTCTCCCGATGACGCCAGGTCGCCGTCATACTCGCCTGCCTCCACACACCCCAGCGCGTGATAGAACGCCTGTGTCTCCTGCGCAGGGTGAGCCGAGATATAAAGCTTCTCGGCTCCCAGCTTCCTGGCGCCAAAACTTGCATATTGAAACAATTTTCTGCCCAGGCCCAAGCCCCTGCTTTCACAGGATACATGGATACAGGATAATTGCACATATTGTTTGGCGGAACCAAAGCGGCGGCTTTCCACAGAAGCGAAGCCCATCATCTTCTCCTGTACGAACACCCCCAAAACGATCCCTCCCGTAGTTACCGTATTTTTCAGGCATTCCACCAGGAATTGATATTGCGCCTCGCTCCAATCCTCCACAAAATGTTCTTCCTTTAACATCCAGATCCCCTGGTCCTTGCGCCAGCATCTGCTAACTTCCTGGCGGCGGTTGAAATAGCGGAACAGTTCCCGTGTAATCTGGGGCTCGGTAAGTAATTGAATGGAAGCTTCCATGTTATGGCCTCACCTGTCCATTCCCATAGATAATATATTTCGTGCTCGTCAGCTCTTTTAAGCCCATTGGCCCTCTGGCATGGAGCTTCTGCGTGCTGATGCCTATCTCCCCGCCAAACCCAAATTCAAACCCATCGGTAAACCTTGTGGATGCATTGACATATACTGCGGCGGCGTCTATCTCATCGAGGAATTTTCGGGAATTATCGTAGTCTTTGGTGATAATAGCCTCAGAATGTCCCGTATTATATTTGTTAATGTGCGCGATGGCCTCATCAATATTCGACACTGTCTTCACGGATAAAATATAATCCAGGTATTCTTTGCCCCAATCTTCCTGTGTCGCGCTGACAATATCACTGCACACGCTGCAGCTTGCAATATCTCCGCGCACTTCCACATTTTTCTCCTTTAATTTCTGTACCAGCTTCGGCAGCAGGGCGTCTTTCACCTTTTCGTGGATTACCAGGGACTCGCAAGCGTTACATACGCCAATCCGCTGTGTCTTGGCATTAAAAATAATCTCCACTGCCATATCCAAATCAGCCGTCTCGTCAACATACACATGGCAGTTGCCTGTTCCCGTCTCAATCACCGGCACCGTTGCCTGCTGCACCACCGTGCGGATCAGCCCTGCGCCTCCCCTTGGGATCAGGACGTCCACATAGCTGTTGAGCTTCATAAACTTTTCTGCCGTCTCATGGCTGGTATCCGTAATCAAGCTGATCGCGTCCTGGGGAAGCTCACATTTGTGCAAGGCGTCCTGCAATGTCCTTGTAATTGCATGGTTAGAATGGATCGCGTCTTTGCCGCCACGCAGGATTACGACATTCCCAGCCTTAAAACAAAGCCCAAACGCATCCGCCGTCACATTGGGGCGCGATTCATAGATGATGCCAATTACGCCAAGCGGCACTCTCTTTTGCCCAATCAACAGGCCGTTCGGGCGCTGTTTCATGGACAGCACTTCCCCTACCGGGTCTTCCAGCTCCGCAATCTGGCGCAGCCCTTCCGCCATCTGGGCAACCCTGGCTTCTGTGAGCAGCAGGCGGTCTACCAATGCGGGCGCCATGCCGTTTTCTTTCGCCTGCTCAATATCCAAAGCATTTGCCTCTAGCAGCATTTTCATATTTGCCATCAGGTAATCGGCTGCGGTTGTCAATGCTTTATTTTTCTGGCTGGTAGGAAGGACCCGCAACACTGCCTCAGCCGCTTTCGCTTTCTGTCCAATTTCTTCTAATGTGATGTTTGACATAACTTTAATCCTCCATCTAAATTATTCTGCTTGCCAGTCAGGGCTGGTCCCAACCCGCCCCCATGGCTTCGGCGCAAGGCTGCCCCGTTTTGCCGCCCAGGTTAATAATCCCCCGTTTTGCCGCCCAGGTTAATAATTCCCCGTTCTGTTGCCACCGCATCCATGCGGACATCAAAATCCCCGCAAGGCACCTGTGATACGATCTGCATTTCATAGCAGACGCCAATTTTGCGGCAGCAAGGAGTCCTTGCAAAATACTTGTCATAATATCCTTTCCCATATCCCATACGGCCTCCCTGCCCATCAAAGGCAAGCCCTGGGACGAACACAAGCATTCCCTGTTCGCGCACAACTGTATCTCCCACAGGCTCCATCACATGGAATGCCCCTGCCGAAAACCCTTCCAGGGACAACACCCGGTAAAAGTCCATATCATTGCCGGCTACCCGTGGGAATGCCGCCTGTTTCCCTAAGGCAAGCGCGGCCTTGGCCAATGGCAAAAGGCTGGCCTCGCTTCCCAAAGGGTAATAAAAGCAAACAGTCCTGGCATCCTGGAATGTCGGCTGTTCCCCCAATACCCGGCAGATTTCGTTGGACCATCCCCTGATATCCTCATAGGAAAGGGCGTCCCGCCTGCGCCTTGCATCCGCCCGTAATTTCCTTTTATCTTCCGTAATTTGCTTCTGTTTAACCATCGTGCTTAAATCTCCCGCAAATATTCACGAAGCGTCGCTTCCATGTTTCCTGCCGTATTTTTCGCCAAGGTTCTCAATGCTCCCGTCGGGATTCACCACATCAATATTGTCGAGCTGCCCGCGCAGGTTCCTGCGCACGATTGCGATATATTCCTGCCGAAGCTGCGCCTGTTCCTTTTTTTCATCTTCTGTTAAGCCTTCCGCCTTAGCTTTCCTCGCTAACACATTGATCCTGTCAATTTTCTTCTGCTCCATAATTCCCTCTCTGCGTTTTTATTTCTCTATTCTACTCCTTTTGGCTTGAAATTCCAAGCATTTTCGTCTATCATATATTTTAACAGTTTAAATATGGCTGAACTGCTACATTTTTTCAAACGAAAGGAGAACTAAAATGAAAAATCTTATTGTCGGACAATCCGGCGGCCCGACGGCCGTTATTAACGGAAGCCTGTACGGCGTTGTTACGGAGGGACTTAAAAGCACAGGGCAGATTGGCAAAGTATACGGCATGGTGCACGGGATTGAAGGGTTCCTCGGCGGACAATATATGGACATGGACACAGACATGACAAAGGACGAGCTTTCTGCTTTAAAGACTACGCCAGGCGCTTTCCTTGGCTCTTGCCGCTACAAGCTGCCGGAGGATTTGTCTGACCCAGTATACCCGGAATTATTCAAGAAATTTGAAGAGTTGGATATCGGATACTTCTTCTACTGCGGCGGGAACGATTCCATGGACACGGTAAGCAAATTGTCCCGCTACGCTGCTTCCGTGGACAGCGACATCCGCGTGATGGGCGTGCCGAAGACGATTGACAACGACTTAGTGCTCACCGACCACACGCCAGGATTCGGCAGCGCAGCTAAGTTTGTGGCTTCATCTGTCCGCGAAATCAACCGCGATTCCGAAGCATATGACAAGCCCAATGTGATGATTATCGAGATTATGGGACGCCATGCCGGCTGGCTGGCCGCTTCTTCCATCCTTGCCAGATGCGAAAAAGACCCGAACCCGATCTTGATTTACTTACCGGAAGTCCCGTTCTCTGAAGAGAAATTCATAAAACAGCTCAAGGCAGCGATTGATGAGCATAAGCACGTTACTGTCTGCGTTTCCGAGGGGCTTAAGGACGCAGAGGGCAACTTTATCAGCGAGGATTCCGTGGAGACGGCTGTTGACCAGTTCGGGCATAAGATTTTAAATGGCTGCGGCTCCTACCTCCAGTCCCTTGTCAAGAAAGAGCTTGGCGTTAAGGTCCGCTCCGTGGAGTTCAACGTCAGCCAGCGCTGCTCTTCCAACTGCCTGTCAGCTACTGACTTAGAGGAAGCTGTTACGGCTGGTTCTTTTGCAGTGCAGCAGGCCCTGAAAGGCGAGACAGGCTATATGATTGCTTTCAACCGCAAGGATGGCGATTACGGCATGGAATGCGCTTTGGTCGACGTCAACGACGTATGCAACAAAGAAAAGACCGTCCCGCTTGAGTGGATTACCAACGACGGCTCCAGCCTGAGCCAGGAATTCATTGACTATGCGGCTCCCTTAGTGAAAGGCGAATGTGAGCGCCCAATGAAAGACGGGCTCCCGGTATTTGCCATCCGTAACCGTTAAGGAAATAACCATAAATACCCACAAGCGCTTAGCGCGGCTATTTTCCTAAGCGCCTGCGGGAATAAAACCCCCCATAACGGCTGTGGCTCCGTTATGGGGGATTTTGGCTATTTGAGCGTAAATTTAACGTATGGGCTTTTCACATGAGGATAACGTACGTTTACGTTAAGCCGGTAGCTTCCCGCTCGTTCCCAATACAGGCCAACAATCTGTGCATCTTCCAAACTCCCACCTCCCTTATCTGCATGACCTGCATGAAACTTTAGAAGCCCTTCACTTTAATAGACAGGAAAAATGGAAGATCCTATCACCAAAATAGAAAAAAGTTACTAAAAATGCTTTAGTAACTTTCAGCTCATGCTCTGTTCTATAAAATCCGCGATATAGAAATCCTCATCATAGCGTTCTTTGAATAATGTGCCTACAAACGTCCCTCCAAAAATCCTGTGCAGAATCCCCACATCCTCCCCATTGGCAATAATCATGTCTGCGCCGGAACGTGTCGCAATCTTTGCAGCAATCAGCTTTGTTTCCATGCCGCCAGTCCCCACGTCGCTGCCGGTGCTGCCCTTTGCCATGGCAATAATGTTTTCGTCCAAATCTTCCACGACGCGGATTAATTTGGCGTCCGCGTTCCGGCGGGGATCATCCGTAAACAGCCCGTCAATATCCGACAAAAGAATCAGTAAATCTGCCCCCGCCAGGGCGGCCACGATCGCGGAAAGGCTGTCATTGTCCCCAAACCGCATCTCATAAGTGGACACCGTGTCATTTTCATTGACAATGGGAATCACGCCTAGGCGGAACAATTCTTCAAAGGTGTTCTGCGCATTCTTGCGGGAAACATTGTCAAGCATTGTTCCTTTGGTCATTAGGACCTGCCCTACCGTCTGATGGTATTCGGCAAACATTTTCTGATAAGTCATCATAAGCCTTGCCTGTCCCACTGCCGCACATGCCTGTTTTGTAGAAATGTCCTTCGGGCGTTCCAAAAAGCCCATGACCTGGCGTCCTACGGCTATAGCGCCTGAGCTTACCAGGCACACGTCTATGCCTTGGTTGCGGATGTCGCAGAGTTCACGCACTAATTTCTCTAGTTTGGTAAAGTTCAGCTTTCCCGTCTCTTCGTGGTTAAGGGAGGAAGAGCCAATCTTGACTACCACCCGTTTCTTTTTCTTAAAATATTCTTTATCTTCCATATTAATAAATCCTGCTTCCTCAAAAATATTTCATGGATTCATACTCACGGCTGATGAAATTTGCCGTGAGTATCGTGCCTGCCTTTGCTGTTTCTTGCACACCCATTCGTTTTTAAGGGATATCTTGCTATCTCCTTATTTTAGCGCTCGGATATATGCGTTCCATCCGCTCATCCGGGAACCTCTCATCTATCCACGCTTCCATCTCATTGCCTGCCTGTATCCCATTTGCCCGTTCGCTGTAGCGGCTTAGGGCAACGCCGGACAGCAGCACATTGCCAACCATAAACGCCAGGGTAAAATATGTAACCCACGTCCCGGTCTTTTTCGGCATCTTCTCAATCCATTCGGACACCTTGGGATAAAGCAGCTTCATCCACACCCATGCGGCTATCCCCCAAAAAAAGCAGAATAACAGGTTGATGCGCCCGCCTAGGTTAAAGGGTATTTTGCTGTAATCCCAGAACACCGTGCCAAATGCCAGTTCCGTAAACACACTGCATATGTATTCATAAGCACCTCCCAGCAACGTCCCTGCCAGGAAAATATAACGGTCTTCCCGGTTCCGGTAACGGTACAAAAGGATGGTAATCCCCGCCACGCCAAGCCCCCATACCAGGCTGAAGGTGCCATAAACTACGCTGCTGCGGCTCATCCACCTTCCCATGGAAAAGCGGCAAAAAACCGTCTCCGTCAAATCGCCCAGGAACGCCCCCAGCATAAAAATCCAAAACACTTTATAAAAGCTGCACCCATAGGCAAATATCGTCTCCCTGCAAATGCGCTCCTGTTGTTCTTCTTCTGTCTCTTTTGCCTCCAACGACGGGAATGCACGGTTTACCCTCCGGTGCACCAATTTTACGATAAACCCCTCCAGTGATTTCGAGGCTTGCGTAAAGCCTTCGGCAATTTCCGCAAAAGCCGGGTTCTGGTTTTTGATTTTCAGCAGTACAACGGTGGTTGTCACTGTGTCCGCAGCAAGGATTACCAATGATGACACCATAAGGGCCATGCCGGGAATCCCAGGCGCTTTGCGGATTACTATAAGGAAAAATGGGTTGATGAACTTTACCACCAACAATCCCAGCACACCCCAAACCAGGGACGCTGTAAGGCAGATGTAGCCGCCCGCCTGGAAGCGTTTCTCTGAATAATTCCACAGGCGCAGATGGAATATCTTCTCCAACGCCAGCCCCGTGATAAGCTCTGTCACTGTCCCCACTATTGTGCAGCCTAAAAAAAGGTAAAACCATGTCCCTTTCAGGGAATCCATGAAAACCAGCATAAACACCATGGCAAACCCATACACCGGACATAAAATCCCATTCAGGAAGCCCCTGTTCACAAACTCCTTGCGCCCCGCCGCCGCATAAATTACCTCCAGGCACCATCCCAGAAAGCTATATATTAAAAACATCCATATTTGTTCATATCCGGTATATCTCATCAATTATCTCCTATAAGAATTAAGAAAGCGAAAAGTGCATAGCATTTTTCGCTTTCCCATCTTACACTTCATGTACTCCTTGCTGATTATAATTGGGCAGCCCTGCCCTTTAAACTGCCTTGCTGATAATCTTTTTCGGGCATTTCTCTGCGCATGTGCCGCAGCCCGTACATTTCTCATAATCGAGATGCGCAATATTATCAGTCACTGTCACTGCGCCCTCCGGGCAGTTCTTCTCACAGAGATGGCATCCGATACATCCAACGGAGCAAGCCGCCATGACGTCCTTGCCCTTATCTTTAGAATTACATTGCACTTTATTCTTAGCATCGTAAGGAATCAGCTCAATCAGGCCCTTCGGGCAAGCCGCCACGCATTTGCCGCAGGCTTTACAGGCTTCCTTGTCTACTACGGCAATGCCGTTAATGATATGGACGGCGTCAAACGGGCAAGCTTTTACGCAGCTTCCATATCCCAGGCAGCCGTAATTACATCCTTTCGGGCCGCCATTGGGGATAAATGCCATGGACGCGCAGTCTTCTACGCCTGTGTACTTATAGTCCTGCTTTGCCTTCTCACAGTCGCCGGCACATTTCACAAACGCAACCTTTCTCGCCCCTTCCTCAGCAGAAACACCCATAATATCGCCGATCTGGGCAGCAATGGGAGCGCCGCCTACCGGACATTGGTTGACCGGCGCCTCGCCACTTACAATCGCAGCAGCAAGGCCGGAACACCCGGCATATCCACAGCCGCCGCAGTTATTGCCGGGAAGCACGCCCATGATGGCCTCTTCCCTCTCATCTACTTCTACCTTGAACTTCTCCCCGAAAATCCCCAGGAATAAGCCAAGCAGAATACCGCTTCCGCCCACTACCAGGGCGGCAATGATAATTGCTCCTATATTCATGTTTTCCTCCTTTTCCTTCTTTGATTGCTCCAAGAAACCTAAGGCATCCTCCCAACTTCAATTTACTTCACTGATAACGATAGGTGACCTCAGGACTCTCCCCAATCTACCTCTTAGGCTCTGGCACGAAGCATCAGGGCTCCTCCCACTTCGTGGGTCCCTCCTCATGCACATCGTTGGGTCCCTCCTCAGGTCAATCCTTAGGTCAATTCACTTTCTTGGTAACGATAGGTGACCTAAGGCATCCTCCCAGCTTCGCTGGGTCCCTCCTTAGGTCAAATCATTCCTGAGAATCCCATGAAGGCGATTGACATTAGGCTGGCAGTAATCAACACGATTGCCGTCCCCTGGAAACGTTTCGGGATATCGTTGTACTCAATTTTCTCACGAAGGCCTGCCATAATCACAATAGCAATGAAAAACCCTACGGAAGTGGCCAGTCCGTTTACTACGCCCTGCAATAAATCGTAACCTTTGGTTACATTTGTCAAAGCAACGCCCAATACTGCGCAGTTGGTAGTAATCAACGGGAGGTATACGCCCAGTGATTCATACAATGGAGGCATGTTCTTCTTTAGGAACATTTCCACGAACTGCACCAGCGATGCGATTACAAGGATAAACACGATTGTCTGTAAATATTCCACATGGAACGGCGTAAGGATAAATTTGTATATTAATCCTGTAACAAAGGATGCCAGCGTGATGACGAAGATGACGGCGCCGCCCATGCCGGCCGCGGTGTTTGTCTTCTTGGAAACGCCCAAAAACGGGCAGATTCCCAAAAACTGGCTTAACACTACATTATTTACAATGGCAGAGCCGATTGCAATAATTAATAATTCTTTCATCTATTCTGCCTCCTATTCTTGTGAGTTCTTCGTGGATGTTAATTTCCCGGTGCACATTGCAGACTGCGTACAGCTTGCGCAGTCCCCGGTAAGGCATCCAGAGGGAGCCGCCAGGGGCTTGCCCTTCTTTTCCATTTTCTCCCTGACTACATTCATGCCTGCAACTAAGAATGCCAGCACCAGGAACGCCCCAGGTGCCATGATAAATACGGTAATCCCAAGGTTTGCCCCTAAAACCTGGCGGATTAAGCCGATCAAGGTAAGCCCAACCGTAAACCCAAGCCCCATGCCGATCCCGTCAAAAATGGACGGCATAATGGGATTCTTAGAGGCATAGCTTTCCGCTCTTCCTAAGATGATGCAGTTTACAACGATTAAGGGGATATATACGCCCAAAGATGCGGAAAGCGCGGGCGTATAAGCCTGCATGACAAACTGCACAATCGTAACCAGGGATGCCACCACGACAATGTAAGCCGGCATACGCACGCCGTTGGGAATCACTTTACGGAACATGGAAATCAGCAGGTTAGACATTACCAACACCACAGTTGTGGACAATCCCATGCCGATCCCGTTAATTGCGGAAGAAGTTACTGCCAGCGTCGGGCACATGCCCAACATCAGCACAAATGTCGGGTTCTCTTTGATGATACCATTATATAAACGTTCTGTATATTTACTCATACTTAGTTACCTCCCTGCAAAGCTTCTCTGAAATATACCAGACAGGCGTTAACTCCATTGGTGACCGCCCTGGAAGAGATGGTTGCGCCTGTGACTGCCTGTATTTCATTGTCTGCGGCAGGAGCAGTCTTAACTACCGTGTAATCCTCCTCAGATTTGCCTTCAAACTGGGAATAGAACGGCTCCTCCTGCACCAGCACGCCAAGGCCCGGCGTCTCGCTGATTGACGTGATGGAGTATCCATTCAAGACGCCCTCGTTCGTAATGCCCACAGAAAATGAAATGTCCGCCTGGCTTCCCTCATG
Organism: uncultured Lachnospiraceae bacterium; assembly: GCA_949879775.1. GTDB lineage: Bacteria > Bacillota > Clostridia > Lachnospirales > Lachnospiraceae > Petralouisia. Next base: position 18,683 of record CATLBW010000029.1, on the reverse strand, counting down.
GGAGGTGACATTGATGACATAACCCAGGACATTCCCGGAACCGTCCAAGGCTTTATTGACTGCCGTAATCTCATCTTTGGTGAACTGGCTTGCTGCAATAACCTCCGCCGCTTTCGCCGCATCAAACCCCGCATCTTCCTCAAAAGACGCCGCATCTGCAAATACAACCTTGTATGCTTCATCCAACGCCGCTTTTTCCGCCGCTGCAATAGGCTCTTTGGTTATCTCGTACACAGCCCCCAGCAGAAATCCCAGAACCAGCGTAAAGGCGGTTAAAATTAACGCGTCATGTACAATCTTCTTATTCATGCCTGACCTCCTTTTTCTGACCAAATGCCCTTGGAATTGTAAACTTCTCAATAATCGGCACCAGAAGGTTGCCTAAGATAATGGCAAAGGAAACACCCTCGGCATTAGCTCCGAACACACGGAATAACCCGGTAAGTATGCCCAGCAGGATTCCAAATACAATCTTGCCCGTTGGGGTTATCGGGGAAGTCACATAATCAGTCGCCATAAAGAATGCGCCCAGCATCAGCCCGCCGCCGCAAAGCTGCGCGGTCAGGTAATTCATGTCAAACCCATGCCCGCCAAAGATCAGGATAAATACGGCAAAAGAAAGGATATAGCTTGCCGGAATCCGTAAATCAATGACGCCGAACAGAATCAGGATAATGGCGCCGATTAAAATGGCAACTACGCTGGTCTCGCCGATGGTCCCTGCCGTAGTTCCCAAAAACATCTTCATCGTGTCCACAGGCTCGCCGTTCCTGATCAATGCCAGAGGCGTCGCCCCAGTCACGCCGTCGTATGTAAAGCTCGTCATTGTCCCCGCAAACGACACCAGCAGGAAACATCTCGCGCCCAGCGCAGGGTTCATGAAGTTCTGCCCTAAGCCGCCGAACAGCATTTTCACAATTACAATCGCAAAGATACTGCCCAAAACTGCCTGCCAGATGGGCAGCGTATGGGGCAGGTTCAATGCCAGTAAAAGGCCCGTTACCACGGCGCTGAAATCGTTAATCGTGCTCTTTTTATGGATGAGCTTCTCAAATGCCCATTCAGAAGCCACACAAACTGCAACACATACGAGAATCAGCAATAATGCGCGTATCCCAAAATTGATAACGCCAAATATGCTTGCCGGCAATAGCGCGATTACCACATAAAGCATGATTTTGGCGGATGTATCTTTATCACGGACATGTGATGATGATGATACGTTATATAAATCACTCACAATAAGACACCTCTTTCTTTCTCTATTCCCCTGGCAGCATGCCAAAGCCATGCCTGCCTGCTGCGGGGTTTTCTATCTCAAGTTGCTGTTATTTCTTCCTTCTCTGCGCCAGGATTTGTTTTTTCATGGTCCTGATATACTGTGCAAGAGGTATTTTTGCCGGACAGATATAACTGCAGCTCCCACATTCAATACATTCCATGCCGTTCCATTTTTCAAACCCTTCCATGTCCCCATGGTTTGCCATTTTAGACAGCCTGGTAGGGATAATCTGTTCCGGGCACGCCGCTACGCAGCGCCCACAATTGATGCATGCCGTTGTCTCGCTCGCTGCCACGTCATCCTTGGCAAGGCAAAGAAGGGAAGACGATGTCTTGGTGGTCGGGATATCCAGCCCAAACATGGAAAATCCCATCATAGGGCCGCCGGAAATAATTTTCTCCGGCTGGACTTTGAAGCCGCCTGCCTCCTCTAGAATCTCCGCGTAGCTCATGCCAAGGCAGATATTAAAGTTCCCCGGCTGGGCTGCGGCGTCGCCGGTCACAGTAAAGATACGGTTCATCACTGGCTTGCCAAGCTTCACTGCATTATATACAGAAATCAACGTCTCTACGTTATCTACAATACAGCCTGCGTCCGCTGGAAGCATTTTGGAGTTGATTTCCCGCTTCGTAGTGGCATAAATTAACTGGCGTTCGCCTCCCTGTGGGTATTTGGTCTTCAAAGGACAGACTTCCATGCGTGGCTCATCCTTGGTCAGCTCCTGCATTTTCTGGATGCAGTCCGGCTTATTGTCCTCTATGCCAAACAGCCCTTTGGCATTATCAAACAACTGCAATACGATACGCATGCCCTCAATCAATTCCTGCGGGTTCTCCAGCATACGCCGGTAATCCGCGGTCAAATACGGCTCGCATTCTGCACAGTTGGCAATTATGTATTCAATCTTTTCCGGCTCTTTGGGCGATAATTTCACATGGGTCGGGAATCCCGCGCCTCCCATGCCTACAACGCCCGCCTCTTTTACCCTTTCAATAATGTCTTTTTTGGAAAGGGACTTTACGTCGCTAACCGGTGAAAATTCTGCTTCCTTCATCTCTCCGTCATTCTCGATGATGATCGAATTCACCATGTCCCCAACTGCGCCCCTGCGTGGCTGTATTGCTTTGACCGTACCTGATACGGAAGAATATACCGGCGCAGATACGAAGCCGCCGGCTTCTGCAATTTTCTGCCCTCTCAGCACGGAATCGCCTACCGCCACAATCGGGCTTGCCGGCGCTCCGATATGCTGGGAAACAGGAAATACCAGCTCACCCTTGGGTAAGATATCACGTATCGGCTTGTCTTTGGAGAATTCTTTTCCATCGTGCGGATGAACGCCGCCCTTAAATGTCATGAAACCCATTTCTCGTGCCCCACTTTCTTATTATTTTTGTATAGTTTAAATGCCAAGAACACTTTTGCCAACCTGGCCCCTGGCACTCAAATCCTTATAAGCTAAAGTATACCATATTCTATTTCCCTTGGTACATAAAATTTTCATTTTTTCGACAAAAACTCCCTGCCGCTGTTACTGTTCACTCCGTTCACAGTAACATTCGCAAATCCATGTAAAATTCGCTTCGCGAATGGGATTTGCTCACACCTGAGTCATTTTCTTACGGACTTTGCAATAAATGCAAAGTCCTATGTGAACAGTAACCTCCCGCTACTTCTGCGCTTCGTACGCGGCCCGGCAGGCTTTCGCAAGCTGGTCCCCGCAGGAAGTCTGTTTAAGCCCACATTTAAGCCCAGAGAGCTTTTCCTCAATCTGCTCTACCGTCCAGCCGTCCACAAGGCGCGGGATCGCCTTTAAGTTACCGTTGCACCCTCCCGTAAATTTTACGTTTGTAACAATCTCCCCCTCAATATTTAATGTAATCTGGCTGGAGCATGTTCCCTTTGTTTTATAAGTATATTCCATAGCCTGCATTCCTTTCCTATTATTTTTATACAAGATACGACATTAAAATCATACCATATTTCTATCCTTCGGTAAAGCGGCAGCCCGAAACTTCTGTGTTTCCTTCTGCAAGATTTCAGCCGCCCCCAAGCAAATGGGTTATTTTCCCATAATTTTGGGGCTGATGGGGAAACGTGCATTCTGAGCAATCCTTAATTTTTCCCCCGCCCTTGTCTAGGTATCGGGGATTCCCGGGACACGCATCATGTAAATATAAGGGGCAATAACAAAACAGGCAGTTAAAATCTGCAAGCCCCTTGTGGCAAGGAAAATACTGGCACTCCTTATTTTCAAAAAAACGGTATGAATTCTCCATAAACTACTCCTTTTTATTCCCGCGAGCAATGAGGGGAACAGACATGCTCGCATGGATATTTGATTCAATTAGTAATAGTTTCGCAAATTTTTAGGGCATTGTTGAGCAATTCATGGTACAATGGTATAATCAAACAGAAAGGACAATTCTTATGAAACTATTAGTAATTGACGCACAAGGCGGCGGCATTGGCAGGCAGGTCGTCACAGCCATCCGTAAAAATATTCCCGATGCCGCAATTACGGCAGTCGGTACGAACACGGCAGCTACTACGGCAATGCTGAAAGCTGGCGCCGACAATGGCGCAACCGGCGAAAATGCCGTCATTGTCGGCGTAAGGAAAGCAGACGTCATTATCGGACCAATCGGGATTGTGATTGCAGATTCCCTGCTCGGCGAAATCACGCCGGCTATGGCAGCCGCCGTTGGGCAAAGCAGCGCGACACGAATCCTGATCCCTGTCAACCATTGTGACAATATTGTAGCGGGCACACAGGGACTTGCCATGAAAACCCTCGTGGAGGATGTGCTTTCTATCTTACGGCAATTGCAATAGTTACAGCACTCCATCTTGACAAACATGGAAATAAAAGATAGAATACCCATTGTACTAATGCCAGCATGAAGCTGGCGTAAGATGCTGAAGCATTTGGGGGCTTATGCCCCATGTATGATATATAACCATGGCCGATGGAACCTACCGTAAGTATCACGGCAGGTTTATCTGACGCTCAGCTTTATTTGTATGCTATGAAGGCACACAGTCCTCAGAAGGGGATGGTGTGCTTTTTCTTTTATAGGAAGGCCTTATCATGCAGATGCTTGAAAGAATTTTCCTACAAAAGAAAAATATGCGCACCCAAAAATCAAAATCAGGAGGATTAAAAGATGGCATGTTTTGTAGTACCGGCAGCGGAGGCTGTGATTACCACCGTTGCAGCAAAAGTATTGGAGAAAAAGGAAGCGGCTCCTGAAACTGTAAAGGTTAGCTTCGATGGCGTATCTGCCACGGAAGCTGTAAAAATCCCTTTTTCCAGAAAATTAAAATGGCTTAACAGTTTACTCTGGGGAGGCTCTGCCCTGCTTGCCTTTGAGCATGTATGGCACGGCGAGGTTACGCCATGGTTCCCGTTCCTAACGGCGGCTGGCAATCCTGCGGACGCCGCGGAGATGCTTAATGAGATGGCAACTGCAGGCATTTCTATGACAGCGCTTGTGACCGCTGTTTGGCTGGCAATGCTAGGCGTCGCAAAGATTATGGAAAAGAACGCTACAATGTCCGCGAAAAAGCTTCCCCCAGCTAAATAGGAGGGACTGCAATGACTTTACTTACCACTGTCTTTGCAGCGATTATCTGCACGGTCCTCTGGTACAGGAATGCGCCTGATAGCCAGATGAAGCTTGGCATCCTCTGTTGGATGTATTGGGGGGCGTCCCTGATGTGGTTCGTTGACGCTGTGTTTGAATATGCCCAGATACACGAGGCATACTTCACGCCCGCCCCAGCAGACATGCTGAATGATTTCTATCTGGGATTGTCTGTCGTTGCCCTGGGGCTGGTTATCTGGCTTGCTGCCCTGTTGGTGAAGGACCCCAAAGGCGTTGTAAAAGCAGCCCTATTTAAAAAAGGAACTAAATAATTTTTGTTTTACACCCGCAGGCAATACATTCCTGAAAGGAAAAGGGCAGCCCAGGTTCTTTCAAACGAAAGGATCTGGGCTGTTTACTAGAAATCTCCCCGATACTGGTCCTAAGGCATCCTCCCAACTTCAGTTTTCTTCTTCGAGAATCAAGAATAGACCTCAGGACTCTCCCCAATCTACCTCTTAGGCTCTGGCACGAAGCATCAGGGCTCCTCCCACTTCGTGGGTCCCTCCTCATGCCACATCGTTGGGTCCCTCCTTAGGACTTATGCCTTAATCTCCCCGATACTGGTCCTAAGGCATCCTCCCACTTCGTGGGTCCCTCCTTAGGACAATTAACCAAGAAATTTACTGAGGACCTCAATTAAGACATCCGTGTCAATTGGTTTGGCAATATGGGCGTCCATGCCATGTTTGATGGCCGCCTCCTTGTCCTCCTCCAAGGCATTTGCCGTCATAGCGATAATCGGCATCCTCTTCACATCATTCCTCTGCAGGTTCCTGATTGTCCTGGTCGCCTCATAGCCATCCATGATCGGCATCTGTATATCCATAAGGATGGCGTCATAATAATACTCCTCCGATTGGCTCACCATGCTGACCGCATCCGTTCCATCCGGCGCGCTCTCCACCACAAACCCAGCTTCCGTCAAGATAACCTCCGCAATTTCGCGGTTCATCTCCACATCCTCCACCAGCAGGAGGCGCTTCCCGCCAAAATCAGCCAGTGTCCAGGCAGCCGCAGACTCTTCCTTTTCCAATAAATTATTCGCAGATAACAAAGCGGCTTTTAAATCAGACATAAAGAGCGGCTTCGCACAGAACGCGGTGATACCTGCCTCTTTTGCCTCCTCCTCAATATCTGTCCAGTCATATGCTGTGAGGATGATGATTGGCGCATTCTCGCCAACTGCCGTGCGTATCTTCCTGGCAGTCTCTATACCGCTCATTTCCGGCATCTGCCAGTCAATAATATAGGTGTGGTAAGCGTCACCCTCCTCATTGGCAATCCTCGCCCGGTATGCCGCCTCTCGTCCAGACGTCGTCCACTCAGAGCGCATTCCAATCTGCAAAAGCATCTTGCTTACGCTATTGCATGTGTTAAAATCATCATCCACAACCAATGTACGCAGCCCTTCCAATTCTTTAATCTGCGCCGCGTTCTTCTCAATATCCTGCAGCTTCAACGTAAGCTCCACTGTAAATACGCTGCCCTTACCGGGTTGGCTTTCCACGCGAATGTCGCCGTTCATCATCTCCACGATATTCTTTGTAATCGCCATGCCAAGCCCAGTGCCTTCAATGCCTGTCTTCGTGGTGGTTGCCTCCCGCTCAAAAGGCTCAAAAATATGTTCCACAAACTCCGGCGCCATACCGATGCCGTTATCCTTAATGACAAAGATATAATCCCCATACCCATGCCGGAATGTGGTTTTTTGCAAAATACGGAATGTAACCGTGCCGCCTGCCGGCGTATACTTTACGGCATTGCTCAATAAGTTAATAAATACCTGGTTCAGCTTCAGGGAATCCGCTATCACGTCTTCATTGGCAACCTCGAACGTATCAATAAATAATTCCAGTTGCTTTGCCTTAACCTGCGGCTGGATGATATTCACCAGGTTGTGCATCAGCTCAGATATATTGCACTCCTGCTCTTTAATCTGCACCTTCCCGCTCTCTATACGGCTCATATCAAGGATATCATTAATCAGGCTAAGCAGATGGTTGCTGGAAGAAAGGACTTTCTGCAGGCAGTCTTTGACTTGGTCTTTATTGTCAATATGGCTGACGGCAATCGTCGCAAACCCTATAATTGCATTCATCGGCGTACGGATATCATGGGACATATTGGAAAGGAACGTCGTCTTCGCCTTATTGGCATGCTGCGCCTGCATCAACGCATCCTGTAATGCCTGCGTCTGTTCCCGCTGCTTTTGTACTTGTTCCGTAACCTCTTTTGCCACAACCATAACCACGATGTCGTCAGTATCGTAATCCTGCGTCATGATAAACGACTGGCGGATGCAGATCGGCCTGCCTCCGGGCGCGGAACTCCAGTAGTCCACATTTACCTCCGCATGCCCACGCTGGTATTGTTCTTGCAAATATCCTACGTTTACTTTCTTCGCATACTCTTCCCGGGACTCCTCAAAAACAAGCAGTGCCCATCGCTCAAAACACTCGGAAGCCTTGCAAGGCGCCTTAAGCCCTACCCGCTCAAGCAAAGACACCTGCTGCCCATTAAACTCCCGCACAACATCCTCTTCAATGGCATCCTGTGTCAGGTTAAATTCAAACGTGCAAAAAGCATTGGAGATAATGGCAATCCGGTATTGCCTTTCCTTGCGTGCTGCCAGCGATATTTCCGCTTGGACGCGCAGCTCATTTAATTTCAACTCTGTCGTATTCTGACGGATAAACAATACTTTGGAAGCCTTGCCCCCTTTCCTCTCAAGACAGATGATGTTGACATGCTCCCATTCCGGCCCGCTCCTGCGTAATACATGGCATTCGTAAAGCAGGTCGTCCTGTTTATCAAGCTCTTTGATAATCGTCTCTACGGCAATCTCGTGGGCAAATTGCTCCCGCCCTTCTTCTTCCACAATAATCGAACAGAGGTACTTTGACAATTCCTGAAAGCTGCCGCTGGTTGGGATACGGTCGTCTTCCGGCCTCGTGCCCGATAAGTATTGATAGGTGTCAGCATTTAGGTCCACCATGATAAAACGGGAAAATAAGGTATTGACCCCGTTAATAATATACCCCATTTCCTGGTTTTCTTTTTCCAGGAACTTCTTTTCCCTGCTGGCACGCAAAACCAAAGAAATAATATAGAGGACAAACAGGGCAATCAGCATCACTTCCAGGCGGATGCCCACAAGGTTCTCATCCCGTATCATGCTTTGCGTAACATTCTTGGGAAATGTCTGCACAAGGACAAAATCTTCCTTGGTAAGGTATCTGACGCAGAGATTATCCGTTTTGCTTCCAGAACTGCATACAAACGCCCCTTCTCCCCCGTTTAGAAAAATTTCTTCTGTCTGCGCAGCCGTTTTCGCATCAATCATGTCCATTTCCACGAGCAGGCTGACCAGGTCCCCCCTGTGCCCTTTACTGTCCGAGCAGGCAATAACCTGGCCATCAGGAAGGCACAGATGGACAGACGCCTTTTCTCCAAAATAAGTTGTGACAAGCATATCCTTCAAATATTCCTCTGCCAGATACGCTCCGCGCAGCACGCCAATAATTTCTCCCTTATAGCTGATGGGGGCATAAAAACATAGCATTGTCTCATTGTAAAACTTAGAGTCAAACACTACAGATATCCCGCTTTCCCCTTTCATCCCGTTGATAAAATAGTCTTGCCCATTCCCATCTGACGTCCGGCCGTCAGATGCATGGTTGACCCCTGCGCTATCGGTATACACCAAAGCGTCAAACAGCATCTTTTCTTCCATTTTAGCCAGCATCTGCGGCGAAATATCCGGTGACGCAAGGCCTTCCCCGATAAAAGAAGTATATGTGTCTATTAAATCCAGGGCATTCGCTAACTTTTCATCAATGCGGGTTGCCATTTGCCGCGCGGAATCCGCAGCATAATTCTTATTACGCTCTTCCATGCGTTTACTGTTTTGCGTGGTATACCATTGGAATAAAACAATAACCCCTGCTAAGAGCAGTACGACGTATGCGGCTTGCTGTAGTGATTTCTTTCTGCCTTCCATAAGATATGCTTTCCTTTCTTCCCACTCCTTGAATTCATGGGTACTGGGCTATGATGCAGTATATTTCTTCACCAATGACAATAATTCATCAAGGTTGATTGGTTTCGCAGTATGCGCATTCATCCCGCTTTCCAGGCAATGCTGGATATCCTCTGAAAAGGCGTCCGCTGTCATGGCAATAATCGGGATCTCTTTAGCATCCGGGCGCGCCAGCCCCCGGATCGCCTGCGTGGCTTCATAGCCATTCATAATCGGCATACGGACATCCATGAAAATCACATCATAATCGCCTGGCTTTGACTCCTCAAATTTCTCAAGGCATACCTTTCCATTTTCCGCCCATTCTAATTGCATTCCCTTATCAGACAGCAACTCCTTTAATATCTCCCAGTTAATCTCATTATCCTCAGCTACCAGCGCCCGGTATCCAGAAAAATCGTCGTCTTCCTTATCGTCGTCCAGAAAATCTTTATCCCCCATATGCTTGCGCAGCCCATGGAAAAGCGTCGACTTAAACAGCGGCTTGCCGATGAAACCATTAATCCCTGCCGCTCTCGCCTCTGTTTCAAATTCGCTCCAATCATAGGACGATATGAGGATTACTGAAATATCCACATCCGCAATGCGCCGTATCTGTCTGGCAACCTGCAGCCCATCCATATCAGCCAGCTTCCAGTCCAGCAGGATAATCTGATAATCATTGCCCATCTGATGGTGCTTCTTCACCATCTCTATCGCTTTTTTGCCGCTCAACGTCCAATCTGCCTGTATGCCAATAGAATCCAACATTTCCACTACCGTACGGCATAGCGTCTCATCATCATCAATTACCAGCATATTCCAAGCCGGCAGCCTCATGTCCGTTTCCTGCGTATCCGCCCTTTCTAGATCAAGGGTCAAATGGAACTGCGTCCCCTTATTTTGCTCACTCTCAACGGTAATATCCCCCTCCATCGCCTCTACAATATACTTTGTGATTGCCATGCCAAGCCCGGCGCCTTCTGTTTTCTGCACCCTCTTACTGTCCGCTCTTGAATATGAATCAAAGATATGCTCCAAAAACTCTTTCGACATGCCAATCCCGTTATCACTGACAAGTATGTGCGTCCTTACAAACCCCTCCCCTTTGGACTCTGGGGCCTCTTCCTGATACAGGTGCAATTGGATGGTGCCGCCCTCCTGCGTATATTTCACCGAATTAGACAATAAATTCAGCAATACCTGGTTCAGGCGCACGCTGTCGCAATATACGTCCTCGGCAATGATTTTGGAAATGTGGATATTAAAATTCTGCTCCTTGCCTTTTGCCTGGGTTTGGACAATGCTCACAACCCCTTCAACCACCTCCCTCAAAGAAATCATTTCCGAAGTCAGCGTCATCTTACCACTCTCAATCTTAGACATGTCCAGCACGTCATTAATCAACCCCAAAAGATGCTTCCCGGAAAGCGTGATTTTCCTTAAGCAGTTGCGCACCTGTTCCTGGTCGTCAATATGGGCGGTGGCAATCGCCGTCATGCCTACGATCGCATTCATGGGCGTACGGATATCATGGCTCATATTGGAAAGGAACTCGCTCTTTGCCTGGTTGGCGTGCAAAGCCTCCTTCCTTGCTGCGTCCAGTTCCCGAATCTGCCGGCGGTTCGTATTAAAATAATTATAAAAAATAAATATCAGCGTAGCCAAAATGATGGAAAAAATCAAAGTGACGGCAATCGTCGTCTTTTTCCCCAAGTCTTCCACGATTTTATTTAATTCGCCAAAAGGCAAGACTGTCACCAGGTTCCATTCAGAATAAGGCAGAGGATTGCAATAAATCTGCTGCCTGCTCCCATCTAAGTTGAGAATTGTAGAATAATCTTCCTTCCGCTCCATCGCCGCGGACACTTCATCTATATATTTATCTATCTCCTTCACATCGCTCTCAGGATACCGCTCATAAAGGCTGGTGAAATAGTCCGGGTATTCGTCGCTTAAATCACTGGCTATAAAGGTGCCGTTTTTACGGATAATCTCAGAGAACATTAAGGAATCCTTGTCTTCCGTGCTCAGCATGGTGCTGATATACTCCAGCGGCAGCGCCGTGAGCATTGCCATGCTTTTGCCTCCATGGCGCATAGGGTACTGCGCCGCAACGCCAAAAATCACAAGCTTGTTGCCAAGGGCGTCTTCCCCTACCGCAACCTTATCATCTCCCTTGCGCAGGGATTCAAAAAATGGCTCTGGATCAGCCAAGTGCACCCTCTCACCCTCGAGCATTTCAAATTCCTCATCTTCCGAGCACAAGGCAAGATAATCAAAATTCCTAACCTTCACCCTGTAAACCAGCTCTTCATATAAATCGTCTATGCCAGAGGACGACTCAGGCTTTACAACCTTCTCTACCGTCTCCGCCTGTTCTAATTTCAATTCGATAAGCGTCTGGAAATGTGAAGATATCTGCTCATTGGTGCCTTTCATATATAAGTCGCCCACCTGGGTGATGGAGCGTTCACTCACTTTATTGATGTAATATCCCAAACATAAAAATGCAACCGCGCTGACTGACAGGAGCGCCACAAAGCTCCCAATCAAAAATCGCGTTGCCCGGTTCTGCTTCCCTATATCTACGTTCATATGTATAAATCCACCTCTCTATATAATCACGTAGCCAACTGGCTTTCAGCCAACGATCTTATTTATAAAAACCGCCAACCCTTATGGAAAATTTGTCAGCCGCATGGACATCTTCCCATAAATATTAATACCTGATTTTCACCTAAAAAACAAGTCTTTTTTTCTTAGATTTACAATTTGCCCCCACTTGCTGTAATATGAAATCCCACTGGACAAAAAGCAAATGGAAGAACGTCAAAAACTTTATCTAACCCCTGGTTCCTGTACGCATATTGCCGCGTGGTAAACGCCAAAATCATACTCCTGGAACCGATAGCGCGCCTGGTTATAGTTCTGCCTAATCGCCACGCCCCCATCTTGTGAAAAACTAAATTCAAATGCATCTAAAGGCAGGCGCAGGCCCATCCCTGTAGCTTTTAGGAAACTCTCCTTCAGCGTCCACAGACGGTAAAAAGCGTAGTCCTGGCTCTCGCCTTCCAAACCCTTGATATACGCATATTCCCCTGGGCAAAAAAAACGCTTTGCCAGCTTGGGGCTGGCGGTTTTTATCTCTTCGATATCGCAGCCAACCTCCGTCTCCGCAAAGGCTGCCATGGCCATGCGCCCAGAATGTGCTAAGTTAAAGTGGATTTGAGGATAATCAGGAAGATATGGCTTCCCGTTGTCTCCATACCCTATCCTCACCTCTGCCTCCCTCAGCCCATGCATACGCAAGCCTTTATCCAGGAGGGACCCAGCCCCCACCGAGAGTTTTTTATCCGCCAAAAAACGGTAACTGTCCGCCTTTTCCCTCCGGGATGCAGAAAGCTGGTTGTAGCATTGCCGGAAATATCCCTCGTCCGCAAACTCTTCTGTATTGATTGTATAGATGTAAAACCCGTTTCCTTCCATGCCATATCCTTCCCGATCACTTACGCCTGCCATTAATGCCAACCTTATCGAATTCTATTGTACTACATTTGGGCCTGAAAATCCATATTGTAAAACACTTTATAAAAAGTTACAATAAATATGGCAATTTCATGTGGGAAATATGCAAAGGCAACCAGAACGGACAAAATTTTGAAACATAAAGGAGAATACGATGGACATTAATATCAGAGCATATCAGGAAGAAGATTTACCGGAAATGATTGAAATTTGGAATCAAGTCGTGGAGGAAGGGGTCGCTTTCCCACAGGAAGAACCTTTGACGCCCCAGGCAGGGAAAGAATTCTTCGCCTCGCAGACATACAGCGCTGTTGCTGTTAACACCGATGACGGACATATATGCGGCCTGTACATTCTTCACCCTAACAATATAGGGCGATGCGGCCATATATGCAATGCAAGCTACGCTGTCCGCTCCGGAAGCCGCGGGCAGCACATCGGGGAAAAACTGGTTACGCATTGCCTTGCCCAAGGCAGGCAGCATGGGTTTTTGGTGTTACAGTTCAACGCCGTAGTCTCTACCAACATCCACGCACGCCACCTGTATGAACGCCTTGGCTTTATTCAGTTAGGGACAATCCCTGCCGGGTTCCGCCTGAAAAATGGGCGTTATGAGGACATATGCCCTTACTACCATACGCTATAGGCGCCCGCCATAGCCATATAAGGGCTGGGCAATAAAAGCGTTACGGACAGGCTTTTACTGAAATACCATGGCAAGGCAGCATAAGCGTTACGGACAGGCTTTTACTGGAACAACATCCCAACCTGGTAAACCAAAAATGTGACCGCCCAGGCGACAAGCAACTGGAATGCAGTGACAAACCCCGTCCACGCCCAGCTCTTTGATTCCTTATGGACAGTCGCAAGCGTGGCCGCGCATGGGATATAGAGCAGGCAGAATACCATTAGGCAAAATGCGTTCAACGGCCCAAAGCCAATCCCTTGCAGCACGTCAGAAAACTGTGCCATCCCTGCCGGGGAATTGGCATTCACTATGCCAAACAAAACGGCGCAGCTTGAGACTACTACCTCTTTGGCTGATATGCCCGCAATCAGAGCCACCGTTATCTGCCAAAAGCCTAAGCCGACCGGTGCAAATATAGGCACCATCCATTTGCCTATCATAGCCCCAAACCCTTCAGACATATCCGGGGCATACCCATGCGGCCCGAAATTCAAAAGGAACCAGATAATCAAGGTCGCCAAAAAAATTGTCGTGCCCGCCTTCCCAAGATAATCCTTTACTTTTTCCCACACGTAAATGGCTACCGTCCTTAAGTCCGGCATCTTATATTCCGGCAGCTCAATCAACAGGTAATTCTCGCTTTTCTTACGGTCAATCAGATGCAGCAGCAAAGACACCACAATTGCCACCACAATGCCGATTAAGTACATGGAATAGGCAACCAGCATAGCGTTCTTGCCAAAAAACATTTCTGAAAACAAGATATAAATTGTCAGGCGGGCATTGCAGCTCATAAACGGCGTAACCAGCATGACTTTATAGCGGTCACGCTTATGCTCCAAGGCCCTCGAAGCCATAATCGCCGGCACGGTGCAGCCAAAGCCCAGCAGCATAGGGATAAATGCCTTGCCGGAAAGCCCCAGCCAGCTCATAAGCCCTTCCATCACGTACGCCACGCGCGCCATGTAGCCGCTGTCCTCCAAAAATGCCAAGGCTAGGAAGAGGATGAAAATATTTGGCAAAAACGTGACAATCGTGCCTACGCCGCCTATAATCCCTTCCACAACCAGCGATTCTAAAATGGTGCCTGCGCCGATGGCTGCAAGCCCCTGCATGGCAGCCTCAGACAAAAAATTGATCCCCACCTCAAAATATCCCTTAATCCAATCGCCTACCGTAAATGTCATGAAAAACACAATTGCCATAATCCCAAGGAACATTGGGATGCCAAAGATGCGGTGCGTCAATACCCTGTCTACACTTTCCGTAAACTGATCCTGCCTCTGCTTATGGAGCAGGACCTCATCGATTATTTCCTGGATAAAATCATATTTTTCATTTATAATCTGCGTCTCATAGCTTTTGTCTGTCAGGCCAGGCAAATGAATGGGGTATTTTTCACTGACCTCATTGTCCTGCTCTAGCAATTTAATTGCGTGCCAGCGATAATTTTTCAAAGATGGGTATTGATCTTTCAGTTCAGCGATAATCTGGTCAATTTTATCCTCAATCCCATCAGAATAAACCATAGCATATTCAGAATGATGGTCATGGATATGGTGGGCCTCATTTTTATGGTGGTGGATCAGGCAGTCCGGGTCCGCGCAGCCTTTGTGGTGCGCCGCAGCATGGAGCAGCGATTCCAACCCGGTACGCTTCCTTGCTGATACAGGGATAACGGGGATGCCCAGCATCTCCGGAAGGCGGTGCATATCAATCTCCATGCCCCTCTTCTCTACAATATCCATCATATTTAGCGCAAGCACAACCGGCTTCCCCAGCTCTAATAGCTGCAACGTCAGATACAGGTTGCGTTCCAGCGATGAAGCGTCGGCCACATTGATAATCACATCTACCTCATCGCTTAATATGAACTGCCTGGAAACCATTTCCTCCATTGTATAGGACGTCAGGCTGTATGTACCGGGAAGGTCCACAAGGCGTATATTCAGGTCATGGTCTTTGATTGCCCCCTCCACTTTCTCCACGGTTACCCCCGGCCAGTTTGCAACCTTTAAATTCGCCCCTGTATATGCATTGAAAAGCGTTGTCTTCCCACAGTTGGGGTTACCAATAAATCCAATGGTAAGATTCTCCCTCATGACATTCCCTCCGCTTTCCTCACATCAATGTTTTTTGTCATGTTATACCCTAAAGCCAAACGTGTGCCGCGCAGTTTTATGATCATAATCCCTTTGCCCTTCCGGTTCAGCACAAAGATTGCCGTGTCCCTGGTCATCCCAAGGGCCTGCAGGCGCTGTTCCATCTGGAAGGGGAGGTTTATTCTCTCTATAATGCAGCTATCGCCTGCATCAATATCCTTTAAAAGCATTTCCAGTATCCTCCTTATCTTATAAAACGAGATATCCATGCATACCCACAAGGCGCTTCGCATGGATATTTCCCTTATTGCCCGCGGGAATAAAGATATGCGATATCGTTAGCTTTCTCAGGATAAGCAGCCCTTAAATACATTAAATACTGCAAAGCGCTTCCCTCATAGGGATGTGTGTCTCCCAGAAGGCTGGCTTCATAACAGTTCCGGATAACATTGATGATGCAGTCCTCCGTATGGTCTTGCTTACAGTCCTTGCACTCTCTTAAGATATGTGCGATTCCCTTTTCCAGCTCCACTTCATCAAACACCTTAAAATCTGTCGTCGGGATCTGCTCCTGGCCGCCGGGGACTTCTTTTTTCGGCTCCTTCTTATATTCCTTAATGCAATCCTTGGCAAACCCGATGTTGCAGGATTTCCCCTGGCATCGCCCGCACAGCCCCTCTCCCCTGCAGCAATTCTCCAAATCATCCCCTATTAAATCCGCATTTAGCCCTTTCTTATGTTCTTCTGCCATATGATGCCTCCTGTAATATTATGTTATAGCCAAGGACAAAGCTTTTTGTGCTTGACGTTGATTGCGCTAATTTTTGCTGCGTTTCCACGCAAACTGTTATCACATGATTGCAGCGCCCCTATCACTGCTCCCCATATCAGCTCTCCCCATCCAGCCTCTTTTCAAACTCCTCTTCCGGTACTGGCTTGGCGTAACGGTAGCCCTGCGCCACATAAGCCCCGATTTCCTGCATCAGCTCCACATCGTTGTCTGTCTCCACTCCTTCACAGACAATCTGCGCCTCCAATTCCTGGGCAAGGTTTACAATCCCCTTCATAATCTTTACCTGGCGGCTCCTGTCCTGCCGGTTCAGGAGGAAGGAACGGTCGAGCTTGATGACGGACGCCGGGATCTGCTCAAAAATACCGAGTGAGGAATACCCTGAGCCAAAATCGTCAATGGACAGGCGCACCCCTTTGCTGCGCAGTTCGTCAATCGTCTGCTTGACAACCTGCTGCTGTAATTCCTCTACAACAATCGTCTCCGTCATCTCCACCTCAATCAGCTCTTTCGGCACCTCATACCTTGTAAGTACTTCCTCAAACCGCTGCGGGAAATCCGACCTAATAAAATGCATCCTGGAAAAATTACAGGAAATGGTAACGACTGGTTTGCCTGCCTTTATCCTTTTTTGCAGCATACGGCAAACACTGTGCAGCACAAAGAAATCGATTTCCGTCACTCTCCCGGTCTGCTCATAATAAGGGATAAAAAATCCCGGGGAGCGCACCATGCCGTCGGCTGTCGGGTCTAAAAACCGCACAAGAGCCTCCGCGCCGACAACTTTCTCCGTGCGGATATCTACCTTTGCTTGATAATATGCCACAAAATTCTCCTCTATGTCAACAGACTCCAGAAGCTTTTCCCGATTATGGCGCTGCTTTAAGGCCTGTTCGAGGTTTTCGTCATAAAACATAATGTCGCTCAGTCGGCTGTCCTTCATAAATTCTATCGCCTGGGTCGCATAATTGACCGCCACGCGCATATCAGGATGGTGCTGGGGGACTGGGTAAACACCCATTTGGAACGTCATATGGTTTTCTGTTTTCTCATAAATATCCTGCTCCGTCTCCTGTTGGATCTGCCTGAGCCTTTCAAGAAAGCCTTCTTCTGAATGGTAGCTTAACAGCATCACAAAACGGTCCCCCTGGCTCCTGGCACAGATTTCATCCTTCCTGTCGATACTGCCTTGCAAGTTCGCGGCAACCGCCTCTAAAAGTTTCTGCCCTGCATTCCAGCCATATATGATATTGTAACGGCGGAACTGCGATATATTGAGGATAACAACGGCATATTTCTGCGTCCTGCGCTCCGGCAGGATTTTGGCCTCGCCCTGGTAAATCAGGTAATTGAGGTTCCAGATGTCCATTCCCGTATCTTTGTACATCAGCTTCTGGATTTTCCTGCTGTCCTTAACCATGTGGGAGGCAACCAGTAAGACAATGACTATCACCGCGATCAGGAAACTGATAATCGCTATGCTGTGGTTACGCAGGAAACGGTCAAAGCTCATCTGTGCATAGACATTGCTTTTTAACATATGCTCGTTGACGTCCCTGGCATCCACAGCGTCTATCGTCTTGCTCAATATGCCTGCCAATTGGGCCGTGTCCCCCCTGACCGCAATGGAAATATTGTGCTCCCGGTTAAGCACGCTCTTTATCTTCATTTTACTGTAGGAAAGTTCCGTCCCCATCAAGTATTCTGACAGATATCCGTCACACAAAACGGCATCCGCCTCGCCTTTTGCCACGGCGTCCATACATTCCTGCTGGGTATCGTGGAATGCAAGGTTTACCTTTTGCAAATCAAAGGATGCTGCCGCTTCCTTTTCCAAATAGGACACTGTCACAAGGTTTTCCACTTCGCTAAGCATTTTATCTTCTTTCATGGCGACGACAAGCGGGATTTGCGCATATTCTTTGATCATATGGAAGCCATACCCATTCAGCTCTTCCTTCGTATCCGTGCAGTAAGAAAGCAGATCGACGGTCTGGTCAGCCAATGCTGCCCTTGCCTCCTTAGGGCTATCGTATTTCTTATATTGTACCTCAAGCCCAGCGAAATTCAACTCCTTATCCAGCAATTCCCTGGTAAGCCCCTGGCACTCGCCGCCCTCCTCATAAGAGAATGGGTAATAGCCATCCAGATAGCCTACTGAGATTTTCTTCTTCTTGGCGATGTATGCTTTTTCCTCTGTGGTAAACACCACCGTCTTGTCCAACCGGCTCTGGTAAAATTTGTTCATCAGCTCTGTTTCAAGCTCCGGGCGGCTGATTTTCAAATCGGCTACCGCCTGGTTCAGTTCCCGCAAAACATCGTCATTGCCCTGGTATGTAATATAATAAAACGGCATTGGCGCAAAACGGCCGAGCAGCCGATGGCCCTCGCGGACCTCCGTGAATGAATGGACATACGCGTCAATCTCTCCCTTTTCCAGGGCTTTTCGGTTTTCGGAAAAATTTCCGCGAAACAAGGAAATCTGAATATTGGAATCAAAATCCTGAATATACTGATAGACTGCCGGAAGGAAATCTTCCATAATGGCACCGTCAAAGCATCCGATGCGGAGCGTCAGTTTTTCGGTTTTGCCAATTCGCATGGCATTGGATTTGGCCTGCTCCA
>CATLBW010000028.1 GCA_949879775.1 uncultured Lachnospiraceae bacterium | reverse complement strand
ATTATTCCAAACCCAAATATTACGCGTTGGTCGAGTTCCCGTATCCGTCAGGGCAGGGGCTTCACGTTGGGCATCCGCGTCCTTATACGGCGCTTGATATTGTGGCGAGGAAGCGCAGGATGCAGGGCTATAATGTGCTCTATCCTATGGGGTGGGATGCATTTGGACTTCCGACAGAGAACTATGCGATTCAGAATAAGATTCACCCCAAGGTAGTGACGGAGAACAATGTTAAGCGTTTTAAGGGTCAGCTTCATGCGCTTGGTTATTCCTTTGATTGGGACAGGGAGGTCAACACTACAGACCCGGGATATTACCATTGGACACAGTGGATTTTCCTCAAATTGTTCAAAGAAGGGCTTGCCTATAAGACCGAAATGCCGATTAACTGGTGCACTTCCTGTAAAGTGGGGCTTGCCAATGAGGAAGTAGTGAACGGTGTCTGCGAGCGCTGCGGCGCGCCGGTAGTCCGCAAGGTTAAGAGCCAGTGGATGTTAAAGATTACGGAATATGCAGATAAGCTCTTAGAGGGCTTAAATGACGTTGATTATATTGAGCGCGTAAAAGTTTCCCAACGCAACTGGATTGGCAAGAGCCAGGGCGCGGAAGTGGATTTCCCGATTGCAGGCAAGGACGAAAAATTGACAGTCTATACGACCAGGCCGGACACGCTGTTTGGTGCGACTTATATGGTTGTCTCCCCGGAGCATCCGATTCTTGATAAATACAAAGATGAGATTAAGAATTGGGACGAGGTGACAGCTTATCGGGAGCAGGCGGCGCGCAAGTCGGATTTTGAGCGGTCCGAGCTTGCCAAGGAGAAGACGGGCGTGGAGGTTGACGGGTTAAAAGCGATAGACCCGGTAAATGAGAAAGAAATCCCCATCTGGGTATCGGACTATGTATTGATGAGCTATGGGACAGGGGCAATTATGGCGGTTCCGGCGCACGATACCCGTGACTGGGAATTTGCCAAGAAATTCAACCTGCCGATTATCGAGGTTGTGGCAGGCGGGAAGGATGTGCAAGAAGAGGCTTACACGGACGTTGCCACCGGCAAGCTGGTGAATTCCGGCTTCCTCGATGGGCTTGAAGTCGCTGAGGCGAAGAAGAAGATTATTGAGTTTTTAGAGGAAAAGAAGATTGGCAAGGGCAAGACCAATTTTAAGCTGAGGGATTGGGTATTTTCCCGCCAGCGTTATTGGGGTGAGCCAATTCCCATTGTAAATTGCGGGAAGTGCGGATATGTTGCCCTGCCGGACAGCGAACTGCCTTTACAGCTTCCCGAGGTTGACAGCTATATGCCGACCGATAATGGGGAATCCCCATTGGCGGCAATGACGGATTGGGTCAATACGACCTGCCCCTGCTGCGGCGAGCCGGCAAAGCGGGAGACGGACACTATGCCTCAGTGGGCAGGTTCTTCTTGGTATTTTCTGCGTTATACGGACCCCAAGAACCCTGAGGCGCTGGCGAGCAAGGAAGCGCTTGATTACTGGCTGCCGGTAGATTGGTATAACGGTGGCATGGAGCATACGACACTGCATTTATTGTACTCCCGGTTCTGGCATAAATTCCTCTATGACCAGGGCGTAGTGCCGACGCCCGAACCATACCAGAAGCGTACGTCCCACGGCATGATCCTCGGCGAGAACGGCGAAAAGATGTCGAAGTCCAGGGGGAATGTCGTCAACCCTGATGATATTGTGATGGATTACGGCGCGGACACCCTGCGCACGTATGAGATGTTTATCGGGGCATTTGATTTGAGCGCGTCATGGTCGGAAAACGGCGTCAAGGGCTGCCGCAGGTTCTTAGAGCGCGTGTGGAAATTGCAGGATATTCTGGTGGATGGCGATAGTTACCGCCCGGAATTTGAGACAAAGATGCATCAGCTTATTAAGAAGGTAAGCAATGATTACGAGAATTTGAAATACAATACGGCAATTGCGGCGATGATGTCCATTTTGAATGATTTCTCCAAGGACGGCAAGATTAACCGTGCGGAATTTGAGACATTTTTGCTGCTGCTCAATCCGGTTGCCCCGCACATCACAGAGGAGATTTGGAGCGTTTGCGGCTACAAGGGAAGGGTATACGAGAATACCTGGCCGGAGTACGACGAGGCAAAGACTGTGGAGAATACCGTAGAGATAGCGGTCCAGGTGAACGGTAAGACCAGGGCGACCGTGACGATTCCGGTGGACGCGGATAAAGATACGGCGATTGCGGCAGGCAAAGAAGCGCTGGGGGCGAAGCTGGCTGGCGAGGTTAAAAAAGAAATCTATGTCCCGGGACGGATTATCAATATTGTCGCGAAGTAAAATACTGTGTATAGCCAACGCCAATTATGTTTGTCGTTGGCTATATGTTGGTTGGCAAATTTGCTGTTTGCCGATACTGAAAAACTGCTCCATTCCGGAGCAGTTTTTATGAGGAGGTCATGAAATGGGAAAAGGAAGATGGAGCCGGGCGGCTGCCTTTTTGCTTAGCGTGGTTTTGTTTCTTTCCTGCGGCAATCAAGCGGCATGGGCAGGGGCCATGGCGGATGGGACGCTAAAGGAAAGCGGCGCGATTGCGGATAGTGAAGGGGACAAAGAAGGTAAGGAAGAAGACAACAAAGAAGCTGGCGAGGAAGAAGGACATTCTTTGGTAAAGACAGGGCGCAGGGAGGCGACCTGTGCGCAGGAAGGGAATATCGAATACTGGGCTTGCGCAGTTTGCGGGAAAATTTTCCTAGATGAAGCCGGGGCACAGGAGGTTTCTGATAAGGCTGAAATTGTCTTGCCGAAGCTGTCCGAGCATCAATGGGATAGCGGGAAAATCACGGAGAAAGCATCCTGCGAGAAGGAAGGGACGCTCACTTATACCTGTAGGGTGTGCAAAAGCAGCAAAACGGGGCCAATTTCCCCTCTGGGGCATAAGTACCAGGACAAGGTTACCCGGGCAAGCACAAAAAAGCAGGGAAAAATCGAAAGCCGCTGCACTGCCTGCGGGAAAGTCAGGAAACAGGCCGTTATCCCGCGGATTAAGAAAATAACGCTTTCCACAACCTCTTATACATACAATGGCAAGACGCGCGCCCCTGGGGTCAAGGTTGTCAATGCCAAAGGCAAGAAAGTTAGCGCGAAATATTATGTGGTGAAAAATGGCAAGGCGAAGAATGTGGGGAGCCATGCTGTGAAAATCTCTTTTTGCGGCAGGTACAAGGGAAGCGTGACGAGGAAATTTAAAATCAATCCGAAAAAGGTTGCCAATATCAAAGTAAGCCCTGAGAAACAAGGTTTCACCATTACATACAAAAAGCAGACGAAACAATGCAGCGGCTATCAGCTCCAATATGCCAAGAACCCCCGTTTTTCAGGGGCTGTGCGCGTTACGTTGAAACGGGGAGTTTCCCAAAAGACGGTTTCGGGCCTGGAAAATTCCACTGCCTATTATGTGAGGATGCGGGCCTTTAAAAAAGTCAGGGATCATGGTAAGGTTAAGACATATTATTCCGCATGGTCTAAGAAAAAGAAAGTGAGGACCAAGGACGCCAAACTCGTCTGTATCGACGCAGGGCACCAGCAGAGGGGCGACAGTTCCTTGGAGCCAATAGGGCCAGGCGCATCTTCCTATAAGGCGAAAGTGGCAAGCGGGACCAGCGGCGCGGCAACCAAACGCCCGGAATACCAGCTAACGCTGGAGGTGGCGTTAAAATTACAGGAAGAGCTGACGCGAAGAGGCTATGACGTCCTGATGGTACGGACAACGCATGACGTCAATATTAGCAACAGCGCAAGGGCGGCAATTGCCAACAATGCCCGCGCAGACGCGTTTATCCGTATCCATGCAAACAGTTCCACCAATGCAGGCGTAAACGGGGCTATCACAATCTGCCAGACGCCGGGCAATGCCTTTTGCGGTGCGTATTACAGCCAAAGCAAGCGGCTTTCCGAGCAGATATTGGCAAATTTTGTGGCGGCATGCGGCTGCAAGAATGGGGGGATTTGGGAAACCGACACCATGAGCGGCATCAATTGGTGCAGCGTGCCGGTGACCATCCTGGAAATGGGATATATGTCAAACCCTTCCGAGGACAGGCAAATGTCAGACCCTTCGTACCAGGCAAAGATGGTGCAGGGGATTGCGAATGGGGTTGACGCCTATTTTGCCCCTTGAGAAGGGGAAAGGGCATAGAAGTTGCGGATGGGAGGACAGGCAAAAGGAAGCTGCCGCCCTGCCAATGGGAAGCGAGGGACGGCAGCTTCCTTTTAACACAGACGAAGTTATTTCCTCATGCCTTTCATCATCTGCATCATAAGCTCAACTTTCTGCCTATCCTGTGGCGGGAGGCTTTGTTTTAAGACTTCAATGATTAAATCACGCTCCCCGGAAGAGAAGTCCATGCCTTCTTTGCTGGCGCGCTCGGAGGCGTTTTTCAGGGAAGAAGCCATGTCCCCCGGCGCGGAAGCGGAGGGGGAAGTGCTTTGTGCCAGGTTCATCAATAACTTTAGTTTTTCCGGAGATATATTCTTAAGTTGCGGGTTGTTTAATAAATCCTGTGGGTCCATATGTTTCCTTTCTTTTTTGGCAGCCCAGAGCATCCCGTTATGTGCAAGGAACGCCCGAGATTGTATGTTTTCTAAGTAAACAAGGTTTCATAGGTAGAGAACATCTGGAAAAAGGTCATGATATTGTCTACCATCTCCTTTTCTGCGTCTGTACAGTATTCCCGTATAGCGTTTAACATCTGAAAGGGACCGATTTCTTCGCGTTCTTCTTCTGAGCACATGCGCAGATTGTTTCCAGGCGAGTTAAAGAGTGCGGCCGTGCGCTGTAGTTCCATAAATTTGACCATCATTGCCATAGAGCCTTGCCGTGAATCGTCTAAGTATGGCAGGGCGGCTTTGATCATTTCCAGGCGCCGGTCTTGAATCAGTGCGTCAATGGATTCCATTGCATTCCCCTTTTTGTTTTAATCTATGTCTTGGAAGCAAAGATTATGACAAAGCATAATATATACTAGTGTAACGAAAATTAAGTTTTCGTTACACTAGGGCAGGTAAACCTGTCCTAAATGACGCGCACAGCCGCATGGAGGATATAGGAGGGATAAATGGGAAAATTAGTGATAGATGGCAATTGTGTATATGAAATAGATGAGGATTGCATACGCAGGAGGGAAAAAAAGGAGAGACGCCTAAGGGAAATGGAAGAAAGGCGTAAACGGCCGGCAAATGGGGAAGATAAAGGCAGCGCCAGGTATTGGACGGGGCTGTAACCAAATACCCCGCGGCAAGCTGACGGGGCGCCAATTTTGCCGCGCAGCAAAGCTGCGGGGTATTAGCCCCCCTTGCCGGGGCGCATCTCCTCTTTTGCGAAAAGCATATTATTTTTTATCTTTTATCTTATATCTTATAGGAAGGACTTGTCACGTTAAAGCGTGAAAGTGTTTTCCTCTCATAAAAAAATGGAGCCGGCAGCGCCGGCCCCATTTTTTAATAAGAGGAAAGCAATTTGCATTTCCTTTGCAAAGAATACCTGCTATTAGCAGAAGGAATTGCCACAGCCGTTGCCGCAGCCATTGCCGCCCCATCCGCCGCAGCAGAAGAGCAGTAAGATAATCCACAAGCAGCTATTGTTGCCGCAGCCTTCGCCGCCGCCGAAGAATCCGCCGTTGCATCCGCCGCCGCAGCAGCAAAGCAGGATGATAATCCAGATAATGGAACCGCATCCTCCATTGTTATTTGTCTCGCATCCGCATCCACAGTTTGTAGCAGCTAAATCACTCATAATCAAATCCTCCATAATTTTTATTACACTGTATCATATGTAAGCAGCTTGTATGTGTTTCTTACAGTATTGAAAAAAATTTTGTAAAATCAGATATAGTCTGTTATAATGAAAGGCAAACGGGAAACGGAAATTGTTTAAATTGCGGGACATGGAAGCCAAAGAAGGCGCAGGGTACTTGTACATTCCGGAAAGGAGGCCGGTTATGGAAACAATTATTTTTGTGGATGACGACAGTAAATGGGCTGCTAACTATAAACGGATGCTTACGCCATATCAGGAAGAGTGGAATTGCGTCTATTTTGAGCAAACGGAGGATGCCATGGAGTATATGGCGGAGCATCCGACGGAGGTTTTAGTATGTGAGCTGGATATGCCTGTGATGTCGGGGAGGGAGCTTTTTGAGATGGTGAATATGCTGTCCCCGGCAACGGTGAAGATTGGCATCACGCAGGTGGATAATGTGGCGGAGACATTAAAGCTGCTCAACCAGATTAAAATTTATAAGCTGATCCTCAAGCCCTTTTTTGTCGCGGAAGACCTGGTTTATCCCATCCGCGAAGCCTTAAAGCGCCATAAGGATCAAACGCATCAGGAAGAGGTAATCCAAAAGGCCCAAAGGAGGCTTGAGGAGCTGAACGAGGAGATGGAGCGGCTGCAAGGGAAAGTGGCAGGGAAGAAACGGGGGCATGACCGGATTCTGGAAGCAATGCTGGGCATCCTTGATGCAAACATGAGTTACCCGGTGGCAGGGTTTGACCCTGGGATGAAAGAGGTTGTCAAAGATTTCTGTGAGGATATTATGCAGGAATTTTTCCAGTATTACATGTATGAGAAGAAGAACCTTATCTTTTATCTGAGTTACCTGAAAAATAAGTTCCACTATCCTGGCAGGTCTAAAGTGTATGGCATCAGGAACAAGGTTGGCGGGGAGGTCCCGGTAACAGTAATGAACAGGATTGCTTATGTGTCATTCCTGGTCGGGCGCTTATGTGGACAATGTATGGAACGATACCATATTGAGAACATGCTGGAGACGGAAGGGGACGAATATGTGCTGCATATCTGGTTCGGCTGGGATATGGAGGTTTATGGCTCAAAGGTAGGTCCGGGGGTACAGAAGCTGCTGGGATGTTTGGCCAGGGAGCTTATACGGGCATTGTCGGACCGCATGTCGGAAAAATCGGAGAATAAGATATACGCACTTAGGCTGTACTTTAAAAAGGAGGGAGGGCTGCAGTGAATCAGGTCATCAAAGAATTGTATGATATGGAGGCTCAGGCAGGGGAGATTATGGAGCATGCAAACATTTCCAAACAGAAGCTGCAAGAGCGAAAGAAACAGCAGATGGAGGAAATCAGCATTGGCATTGCGGCGGAATTGGAAGGGAGGATGAGCCTCCTGCGGGCGCAGTTGGAGGAACAAGCCAAAGAGGACATAAAGAAGCTTGTGGAACAGAACAGGCATCAGATGGATTTGCTGGATACGGCATACCGTGACAACCTCACAGCTTATGCGCAGGAGATTGTAAGAAAAATAACAGAGGCATCGTAGGAGAACGCAGGGAAATAACAGAGGCATCGTAGGAGAACACAGGGAAATAACAGAGGTGTAGCGTATGGGAGGATTGCTCGAATATAGCGGACTTGTGGCGAAGTCAAGGGCCATGAGGGGCAGGCTTTTGACAAGGGAGGATTTTGAACGGGTCACAGAGTTCCAAACAGTGCAGGAAGTGATAGCCTTCCTGCGGGAACAGGAGAGCTATGGCAAAATATATGGCGGGCGTGAGGAAATTCAGCACCGCGGGCAGGTGGAAGAGCTGATTTACCATTCTGTCAAAGAAGATTACCGCAAGCTCAGCCGTTTTGGCAATGGAAGCCAGCGCAGGGCATTGGCTTTGTATTTCGAGCAGCTTGCGCTTAAGGAAGCGCCTTCTTCAGACGACGTCCCTTACTTTGTGAGGGCATGGGATGAAATCGGGGGCTTTCCGGGGAAGGGGATGCGCCGGGCGCTCAGGGAAATTTTTGGCACGCAGATTGACTGGCTGAACATCATGTGGATTTATCGCGCCAGGCACTTTTTCCATCAGGAGCCGCAAGCAATAGCAGGCATGCTTATCCCTGTCTGTTTTAAGCTGAGGAGGCAGGAGCGGCAGGCGCTTATGGAAGCGGCACAGGCGGAGGAGTTTGGGATGGTTTTACAGGAGACGTCATATTTTCGGGGCAGGGACGCGCTTGTACGGGTCCAGGATGAAGTTTCTTACCGTTATGTAATGGAGAAGATGTACCGGCAGGTTTGCCGGAAATACCCCTTTTCCATAGCCCCGGTGTACTATTACCTCTATCAGAAGGAGTTGGAAGCGCAATACCTGACAACGGCAATCGAGGGTATCCGCTACCAGATCCCGTCCAAAGACATCCGTGAGATGATACTCCTGCATACGCAGGTATAGGGATTGCAACAGATAATATGTGAAGAAACGGAGGGGTCGCGTTGGTTGAAAAAATGAAGCTGCTGCATATTACCGGCCCGAAGGGCGATATTGACCGGGTCGTGAAGTTCTACCTGAACAAGTACGACATCCATTTTGAGAATGCGATGCAAAGCCTTGGGAACTTAAAGAATGTCCGTCCTTTTGTGGAGACGAACCTCTATAAGGAGGCTATGCAGCGGGGGGAAGAGTTAAAAGGGTATCTCGATGGCGACGGGGAGGGCAGCATAGAGATGCGGGCTGCGCAGGCACAGGTGATTGTGGATGAAGTGTATGGGCAGATCGACGAGCTGTGCACCAGGCAGGAGAGGCTGCGGGAAAAAATGTTGGAGATTAAGGAGTGGATGGAAGAAATCGCACCCTTTATCGGGCTTGACTTTGAGCTGAGCAAGCTCAAGGATTTCCGCTTTATCGACTACCAGTTCGGCAGGATTAAGGTGGAGGGTTACCACAAGCTGGAGCGCTATATTTTTAAGAACCCGTATACCTTATTTTATGAATGCAATAATGACAGTAAATATGTCTGGGGGGTTTATTTTGTGCCCCACACGTACCTGATGGATGTGAAATCGGTGTACGCCTCCTTCCATTTTGAGGAGATAGAAATTTCGGACAAGTTCCAAAAGACGCCGAAGGAGGTATTCACCTTTGCGAAAGAGGAACTGGAAAGGTGCACGCAGGAGTTAGAAGGGCTGCAGATGCAGGCGTCGGAAATTGCCATGGGCAGGAAGGATGAGATCCTGTCGGCCTGCCGCAGCTTAGAGAGTTATTGCCGGAATTTTGACATCCGCAAATATGCGGCCTGCACGCAGGCCAATGGCGGGGGGGAAGAGTATTATATCCTCTATGGCTGGATGGCGAGGCAGGATGCAGGCAGGCTGGAAGCTGAGATTGCAAAGGATGATAAGGTACATTGGGAAGAAGAGGAGGGAGATACGGCGATTGCCCCTCCCACGCGGCTTAAAAATCCCCGGATTTTAAAGCCGTTTGAGATGTTTGTGGAAATGTATGGGCTGCCATCTTACAATGAGATGGACCCAACGTTATTTATTGCGCTGACTTATACCTTGATGTTCGGGATTATGTTTGGGGACGTCGGGCAGGGGGCCTGCCTTTTGGTTGGCGGGATTTTGCTCTACCGCTTTAAGAAGCTGCGCTTGGCAGGCATAGTGGGCGTGGCGGGGGTCTGGTCGGTGGTTTTCGGTTTTCTTTACGGCAGCTTTTTTGGCTTTGAGGAGGTCTTGCCGGCAGTGTGGATGAAGCCCATGGATAATATTATGACGACGCTGATGCTGGCGGTTGGCTTTGGAGGGGCGCTGATACTGGTTGCCATGGCGCTTAACATCATCAATGCTGTCCGGGCGAAAGATTATGGAAGGCTTTTCTTCCACCAGAGCGGGATTGCCGGCCTTATCTGCTACGGGTCCGTCGCGCTGTGCGCCGTGCTCTTTATTACGGGGAACGGGCTGCCGGCAACAATCATTATGGTGGTTGCGGTGGGCGTGCCGCTCATTGCTATCTTGCTCAAAGAGCCGCTTAGCCATCTTGTGGAGCGCAAGGAGCATATTTTCCCGGAGGGGAGCAAGGTGATGTTTTTTGTGGAGGCGTTGGTTGAGGGGTTTGATGTGGTCCTCAGTTATGCCACAAACACGATTTCCTTCGTCCGGGTAGGGGCTTTCGCCCTCAGCCATGCAGGCATGATGGGGGTCGTAATGACGCTTGCAGGCATGGAAAAGGGCAGCCCCAACTGGCTGGTGGTCGTGCTGGGCAATATCCTGGTGGCGGGGCTTGAGGGCTTAATCGTCGGAATCCAGGTGCTGCGCTTGGAATATTATGAAATGTTCAGCCGCTTTTACTCAGGGAGCGGCAAACCATTCGTATCATTTAATAGACAGTAGGCAGAAGGCAAATGCGAAGCATTTCTAAGATGCCTTCTGCCGACATGGCAGGTGACGCGGACGCGTCGCGTGCCGTTACCTTAGAGGAGGAAGGCAAATGCGAAGCATTTCTAAGATGCCTTCTGCCGACATGGCAGGTGACGCGGACGCGTCGCGTGCCGCTACATTATTTAAGGAGGGTAAGGATATGGCAACAAAAATTATATTGGTATTGATACTGCTTTGCAGCATGGTTGTTCCGGTTGGTGGTTTTTTGCTCAGCAAACGCAAGGAAGGCGGGTTTAAGGCGGCGCTCGCCTGTAATGTTTTTTTCTTCTTCGGCACGCTCCTGGTGGCTGATATCCTGATGTTTGGGGATGTGCACGCGGCAGGGGAAGCTGCTGGGGCGGCTTCTAACGCGGAGAGCTGGCGGTACATAGCGGCTGCTTTGTCTACGGGAATGTCTTGTATTGGCGCCGGCATTGCGGTGGCAAGCGCGGCAAGCGCGGCGCTGGGGGCTTTGAGCGAAGACTCCTCTATCATGGGCAAAGCTTTGATTTTCGTGGCGTTGGCGGAGTCCATTGCGCTTTATGGGCTTTTGATCTCATTTTCCATCCTTGGCTAACGGGGAGGATGTTTATGAAAATGTACTTGATTAGCGATAACAGGGACACCTATACCGGGATGCGCTTAGCGGGCGTGGAGGGTGTGATTGTCCATGAGCGGCAGGAACTGAAGGAGGCGTTGGAGCGCGTGTTTGCGGACAGGGAGATTGGCATTGTCCTCCTGACGGAGAAGTTTGGCAGGGAATTTCCCGACCTTATTGACGAGGTAAAGCTAAACCGCCGCCTGCCCCTGCTCGTGGAAATCCCAGACCGCCATGGCAGTGGGAGGAATGAGAACTTCATCACAGATTACGTCAGCGAGGCCATCGGCTTAAAGCTATAAGCGGGAGGTAGAGATATGCAGATAGAGGAGAAGCTTGAGGTATTCCGCAAGTTTACCATGGATGTGGCAAAAGAAGAGAGCGATCAGCAGATAGCAGAGTATGAAGCTTCCTGTAAGCGGGAGGTGGAAGCGTTCCGGGAAAGCAAGCTTGCCGAGCTGGAGCATAAAATCCGTACTGCGGAGCACAAGATCCGCAGGCAGACGAACAGCATGGTATCGCGGGAGATGTTAAGGCAGAAGAGGAGCCTTGACGAGTGCAAGCGCAAATGGAGGGAAAGGCTGCTTGAGGAGGTAAAAAGGCTTCTTGCTGCCTACCAGGAGACAGAAGGGTACAGGGAATACCTGTTAGCCAAAATCAGGATGGCGCTGGAGGTGGCAGGGGAGGAAGAAATTGTTATCTATATCAACCCTTCTGACGCGGATAAGAAAACAGAGCTGGAAATCCTGACCGGCGCGGAGCTTACCGTCAGCAATTTTGACTTTGGCGGGGGGATGCGTGCGGTAATCCGCTCCAGGAACATACTGATCGACGAGTCTTTCGTGACAAAGCTGGAACAGGAGGAGAGCTATCTATGAGCGTGGCAGGCAAGATATATGGGATCAATGGGCCGATTATCACCATGAAGGGGAACCTGGGGTTTAAGATGGCTGAGATGGTTTATGTAGGGCGGATGCGCCTGGTGGGGGAGGTCATTGCGCTTAACAAGGAGGAGACGACGGTCCAGGTATTTGAGGAGACGACAGGGCTGCGCCCGGGAGAAATTGTCGAGGGCGCCGGAAGCGCAATCTGCGTGACCCTTGCCCCGGGGATCATCACCAATATTTTCGATGGGATTGAGCGGCCCTTGCAGTTGATTGGGGAGGAGAACGGAGCTTTTATCCCCCGCGGCGTCAACGTCGACCTCCTTGATAAGGAGCGCAGATGGGAGACAAAGATTTGCGTAAAGCCCAAGGATGTCGTGAGCGGCGGGACGGTGATCGCGAAGGTTCCGGAGACGCCGGCAATCCTCCACAAGGTCATGGCGCCGCCGGACGTGGACGGGACGGTGGTTTGGACAGCGGGGGATGGCAGCTATACCATCGAAGAGCCGTTGGTTAAAATCCGCAAACCGGACGGGAGCGAGGAAGTGTTGAAGATGGCGCAGCGGTGGCCGATACGCATCCCGCGCCCGATTCACAGGCGTTACCCTGCCGACCGCCCTTTGGTGACGGGGCAGCGGATATTGGACACGCTGTTCCCCATTGCCAAGGGAGGCACGGCAGCTACACCTGGCGGCTTTGGCACAGGGAAGACCATGACCCAGCACCAGCTTGCCAAATGGTCGGATGCGGATATCATTATCTATATTGGCTGCGGGGAGCGCGGGAACGAGATGACACACGTGCTGGAGGAATTCTCCAAGCTGACGGACCCCAAGACGGGAAACCTTTTGATGGACAGGACGACTCTGATCGCCAATACATCCAATATGCCGGTGGCGGCAAGGGAGGCAAGCATTTACACAGGGCTGACCCTTGCGGAGTATTACCGTGACATGGGCTACCATGTGGCAATCATGGCGGATTCCACCTCCCGCTGGGCGGAGGCGCTCAGGGAGCTTTCCGGCAGGCTGGAGGAGATGCCTGCGGAGGAAGGGTTCCCGGCATACCTTGCTTCACGGCTGTCGGCGTTTTATGAGCGCGCCGGCTATGTGGAGAACTTAAACGGCACGGACGGCAGCGTCACCATTATCGGCGCCGTGTCGCCGCAGGGCGGGGATTTCTCCGAGCCGGTTACGCAGAATACGAAGCGGTTCGTGCGCTGTTTTCTGGCGCTGGACAAGGCGCTCGCCTATGCCAGGCATTATCCGGCGATTAACTGGCTTACCAGCTATACGGAATACCTGGGCGATTTGGAGGATTGGTACGGCGCCAATGTGGGGGCGGATTTCGTGCCTTGCCGCAATGAGCTTTTGCATATCCTGACTACGGAGAGCCGCCTGAATGAGATTGTCAAATTGATTGGCAGCGATGTGCTCCCAGACGACCAGAAGCTGGTTTTGGAGATTGCGCGGGTAATCCGTTTAGGGTTTCTGCAGCAGAATGCATTCCATGCGGAGGACACCTTCGTCCCCATGGAGAAGCAATTGGAAATGATGAAAATTATCCTATATCTCTATGAAAAGTGCCGGGCGCTGGTTGATTTGGGGATGCCGATGGCGCTGCTCAAGGAGAACCGTATATTTGAGAAAATAATTGCCATCAAATATGATGTGGCAAATAAAGATTTGTATAAATTCGAAGAATACCGTCAGATGGTGGATGAGTTCTATCAGGGGCTGATGGAAAGCAACGCATAGGAGGGCAGGCATGGCGATTGAATATTTAGGGTTAAGTGACATAAATGGCCCTCTGATTGTGCTGGAGGGTGTAAAAAATGCCTCTTATGAGGAAGTGGTGGAGTTTATCGTAGAGGGCAGGAGGCGCAAAAAAGGCAGGATTGTGGCGGTGGATGAGGATAAGGCGGTTATCCAGGTATTTGACAACACGGACGAGATGTCCTTACAGAACACGCATACCAGGTTAAGCGGGCATCCTATGGAAATCGGCTTGTCCTTAGAAATCCTGGGGCGTACGTTTAACGGCCTGGGCGAGCCGATTGACGGGCTTGGAAGGATAGACCCTGAGGTTGTACGGGATGTGAACGGCCTTCCGCTGAACCCCTGCACGAGGGAATACCCGAGGAATTATATCCGCACCGGCATCTCTGCCATTGACGGTCTGACAACATTAATCCGGGGACAGAAACTGCCGATTTTTTCCGGCAATGGGCTTCCGCACGACCAGCTCGCCGCGCAGATCGTGGAGCAGGCTTCCCTGGGGGAAGGCTCTACGGAGGAATTCGGCATCGTTTTTGCGGCCATGGGCCTTAAGTATGATGTAGCTGACTTTTTCCGCAGGAGGTTTGAGGAGAGCGGCGTAAGCCCCCATGTGACGATGTTCTTAAACCTTTCCAACGATCCGGTGGCAGAACGTCTGATTACCCCCAAGATGGCATTGACGGCAGCGGAATACCTTGCCTTTGAGAAGAACATGCATATCCTGGTAATTCTCACAGATATGACGTCTTATGCAGAAGCGATGCGTGAGATTTCCTCTTCCAAAGGGGAAATCCCCAGCAGGAAGGGCTACCCGGGTTACCTCTACAGCGAGCTTGCGACGCTCTATGAGCGTGCCGGGATTGTCAAGGGCAGGGAGGGCAGTGTCACGCAGATACCAATCCTCACAATGCCCAATGACGATATTACGCACCCGATCCCTGACCTGACCGGTTATATCACGGAGGGGCAGATTGTGTTAGAGCGTTCCCTCCACCAGAAAAATATATACCCTCCGATTAATGTGCTCCCCTCCCTGTCCCGCCTGATGAAGGACGGCATCGGCGCACAGTACACAAGGGAAGACCATCAGGATGTGGCGAACCAGCTCTTCTCTTCCTATGCCAGGGTGGGGGAGGCGCGTGATTTAGCGAGCGTCATCGGTGAAGACGAGCTTTCTTCGACAGACAAGAAGTACCTGGAATTTGGCATCGGCTTTGAGAAAGAGTTTGTGGCGCAGGGCATGAATGAGAACCGTACCATAGAGGAGACGTTGGATATCGGCTGGCGCCTGCTTGGCATCCTGCCAAGGGAAGAGTTAGACAGGATTGACACGAAGATTTTGCAGAAGTACATGGGAGGTTAGGCGATGGACCCAAACACATTCCCGACAAAAGGTAACTTAATCCTGGCAAAGAATTCCCTGGCCTTGTCGGAGCAGGGGTATGATTTGATGGATAAGAAGCGCAATATCTTAATAAGGGAGCTTATGGAGCTGATCGAGCAGGCGACGGATATCCAAAGGGAAATCGATGAGACGTTCAAAAGCGCGTATCTGGCATTGCAGAAAGCAAATATCCAGATGGGTATCCATGAGGTGGAGGCGCTCAGCAAAAGCGTGCCGGTGGAAAGTTCCATAGTGGTTAAAAGGCGCAGCGTCATGGGGACTGAGATACCCAAGGTGGAGTACAGCGGGGAAGCGTTAAAGCCGCATTATCCTTTTTTTGGGACAAAAATGTCCTTAGACGAGGCATGTGAGAAATTCCAGAAGGTAAAGGAGCTGACAATCCGCCTTGCGCAGATTGAGACAAGCGCCTACCGCCTTGCCTATAATATCAAAAAGACACAGAAACGCGCCAATGCCTTGCAGAATATCACGATACCGAAATACCAGTCCTTAGTCAAGAGCATCCAGGGAGCCTTAGAGGAGAAAGAGCGGGAGGAGTTTACCAGGCTGAAGGTCATTAAGCGCATGAAGCAGAAGAAAGCAGCAGATAGATGAAGCAAAGGGAGACAGGATGATGAATACAGAAACGAACGCCAGGCAGATACCGGCATTTGAGATTATCAACGAAGTGAAAAAAGCGGTGCTTGGCAAGGATGAATGCATTGCCATGGCGGTGGCGGCAATCTTAGCAGGGGGGCATATTCTTTTAAATGACATTCCCGGCGTTGGCAAGACGACGCTTGCCATGGCGTTGGCAAGCTCCATGTCCTTAGACCAGAATAGGGTACAGTTTACGCCTGATGTCCTGCCTTCGGACCTGACCGGGTTTTCCATGTACCAAAAGGACAGCGGGACATTCGTTTACCAGCCGGGAAGCGTGATGTGCAACTTGCTTTTGGCGGATGAGATTAACAGGACGTCGCCGAAGACGCAGTCTGCGCTTTTGGAGGTTATGGAGGAGCAGAAGGTCACCGTGGACGGCGTTACCCATGAGGTCCCGTCCCCTTTTATTGTGATTGCCACGCAGAACCCTTTTGGCAGCGCGGGGACATGGATGCTGCCGGAGGCGCAGCTCGACCGTTTCATGGTGTGCTTAAAGCTTGGCTATCCTAAGATGGAAGAAGAGATCAATATTTTAAAGGGGATGCAGAGCAAAGAAGAGGTATTGGCGGTCGTTTCCAAGGAGGAACTGGTTTCCATGCAGAAAGCGGCTGGCAGCACGTTTGTGCATGAGGAGATTTACCAATATGTGGGGAAGCTGGCGGATAAGACCAGGAACCATCCTATGATTGACCTTGGGCTTAGCCCGCGGGGGACGATTAATATTTTGCAGATGGCTAAATCAGTATCGTTCTTGCGCCAGCGCCCGTATGTCATCCCCGAGGATGTAAAGGACATTTTCACTGTGGTATGCGCGCATCGGATTATCCTCGGCGCGAAAGCGCGGGTTGCCCATTTGGATGCCAGCCAGGTATTGGAGGATGTGCTTAGGAACGTGCCGGCGCCTAAGGGCCTGCGTGAATAATTTGGGTTTAGGTAAGAAGATATGTGGAAAAATATTCTGTATGTGCTGGGGACAGCGGGAATTTTTTATCTGGCGGTGTTATATCAGAGCAAGGCGCTGCTTACCGTGTGCTTTGCGGCGATTCTGCTGCCGTTCTTATTTCTGGCCGTGCTTTCTAATCTCAGGAAAAAGCTAAAATGCGAGCTGTTGTTTGATTCTTACCCCATAGACAATACCGGGGATTACCTCATAGGGCTTCGGGTGGAAAATATGGGGAAGGTCTACCTGCCGCGCGTGCGGGTGAAGGTTTTAGCAAAGAATGTGGCGAACGGCAGGAAGCGTTGGGTGACGGCAGAGGGAAAGGTTTCGGCAGAAGGCGTGGCAAAGCTTACCGGGAGGCTGAAAGAGCCAGAGTTTGGCATGTGGCAGGCCAACTGCAGGTATGTCAGGTGTTATGAGTGGAGCAATTTCCTGCATCTGTGCGCCAGGGTGCAGGACGAAAAACAGGTGATGGTATTTCCGGCGGTTTATGAGACAAATATCAAAATAGGCATGCGCACGCGTCTATTTTTGTCGGATGGGGAGCAGTATGACCCGCATGTTTGCGGCGATGACCCCTCGGAGGTTTTAAAGCTGCGCGAGTACCAGAAGGGCGACCGCCTCAACCGCATCCACTGGAAGCTTTCGGCAAAGAATGACGCGCTGATTGTTGCTGAGCTGAGCATGCCTGCGGGGTGCAATGTGGTAATTTTTTTAGATGGGCAGCCGTCGGCAATGGGCAGGGAGGAATCGCGTGCCTATTGGGAAATTGTGCACACAATCTGCCAAGGGTTATTGACGCAGGAGTGCGCCCATTACCTGGTGTGGAGGGATGTGGAGCGTAAAGGGCTGTTGTGCAGGAAAGCAGTGAGGGATGTGGATAACTTGCTTGATTTCTGGTGTGAAATCTCTCCTGTGCGGATGGAAAAGGGCGCGTCCGAACAAGAGTATGCCAAAGCTTACCCAGGAGAATCGTATGCATCCGGGCTGGTGATAAACCATAGCCTGGAGGTGGTATGCAATGGCAGGTCGCTGGTCAAAGTGAAGCCGGAAACAGTGAAAGAGCAGATGATGGAATTGGAGTTATTGTTATAGCGGGCCAGATGAGAGGTAGCATGGGAAAGACAAAAGTTAAGGAAAATTCAACAGAAAACAAGGTGAGTGAATGGGTCGGCAAGGCACAGGGGGTTATCTGCCTGTTTTTTGTCCTATACGGCATGTCCCTGTGCATAGAGAGTGTCTTAAAGCTGCCGATTCCCTGGCAGGCACGCCTATGTTCCGCGGCGGCGCTGGCCCTTGCATCGCTGCTTTTGCATAATGGCCCAAAGTGGGCGTTGGCTGAGGGGCTTGTTTTGGCAGGCGCATTGGCGGCAATTTGCGTGAGATACCAGGATATTGCCCTGGCAGGGATGAAAGGGCTGGCAAATAACTTTTTGAGGTTAGTGAACGCTTATTACCGGACGGAATATTTATTATGGTATCTCGGCGAGGATGATGGGTATGGCTGGCTGGCGGCGCTTCTGCTGTTTGTGCTGTTAGGGTTTGCGGAAGGCTTGTTAGTGGTATATACCAGGAACTGCAAGTATCGTCTCCTTGCAGCGGCGGCGCTCCCTGTCCTGCTTGTCACAGCAGGGCTTATGTTGGGCTGGGCGGCTTCTTTTGCCGGGATTGTGCTGGCATTTTTGGGGCTGCTTTTGTGGACCTTGGATTTGCGGGAGCGCGGGAGCGTCCTTTTGGGCGGCGCTGGGGCTGTGAGCATCGGGATTGCGGCGTTGCTGGCAGGCAATGGCAGGCTTTGGGGGCAAGTGGGGCTTTTGCATGAGGGGTGGCAGGCATGGCAGTTGAACCTGGAGGATGAGATGCTGGCCTTGGCGGAGAAAATTTCCCACCTTGACTTATTCTCACAACGGGAGATGCGCAAATATAAGCTTAAAAACGACAAGCCTGAATTTGACGGCAGGGAAGTGTTCCAAATCACAGTGGACTATCCGGTTTCCAGACCTTTGTATATCCGCGGGTTTGTGGGCGGTTCCTATGAGAATGGGGCGTGGGAGAGGATATCCAGGCAGGAATTTTCCGATTGGGCGCAGGCGCAGGGCAGCGACGAGCAGACATGCGCCAGGCTCGTGCAGTCTTATCCCTATGAATACCTAGCTTATGGGCGTAAGGTTTACTATAATACGGTCAAGGAGAAGCATGTTCAGATAAAGCTTTCCCAAGAGCAGAAGAGGTATAAGCTGATGCCGTATTTCACGAAAATTCCCGAAGAGGAGAAGATTAAGGCGGACGTTATCTATCCCCCCACGAAAGACAGGCAGTTTGCCTGGGACAGCTTTTTAGGGATTACGGAATATGAGATGCAGTTTATGAACTATGTCACGGACCCGGATATGGCAAAGAAGGATGAGTTTTTCTTGAATTACAGAAATACTTATGTGCAGGATGTGTATACCAGGCTGCCTAAGGAAGGCCTTGAGAGGCTGCGCGCTTACGTGGAAGAACGCCGGGCGCAGCAGAAGACATACGAGGAGCGCTGGGATGAAATCCAACAAAAATTAAATGCTACAGGAAAATCAGCGTGGGATATCAGTGAGATGGAGGAGCTATTAGGCGAAGACGGCATGGAAGTGTTTTCTATGGATGAGATGCAGTACGACATGCAAAAAATTAAGGAGCTGCTTTGGCAGGATAATTGGTACAGCTTTGATTTACAGGAGGTCCCTGAAGGGGAGGACAGCGTGGAATATTTCCTGTTTGGCCAGCATAAAGGGTACTGCATCCATTTTGCCACTGCGGCAACGCTGTTATTTCGGCTTTATGATATCCCGGCAAGGTTTGCCAACGGCTATCTGGTAATGCCCTCCGACTTTAAGCGCAATGCGGACGGCACATGGACGGCTTCCGTCACAGATGAGCGGGCGCATGCCTGGACGGAGGTTTTCCAAAATAGTATCGGGTTCGTGCCGTTTGAGGCGACGCCTCCGGCATATATCGAGATGTTAGATGGCATGGAGGAAGAAGAGAATCTCGCAGATGCTGTGCAAAAAGAAGACGCAGCGGAACAAAGGCGCAGGCAGGAAGACTTGCAAGAGGAACGTAAAGGGCAGGATAAGGAAGAGATCGAAAGGCTTAAGCAGGAGCAGGAAAGGCTTAAGCAGGAGCAGGAAAAAAAGAACCAAAACGAGGCTGGGCAGCAAAATCGGGGCGGCGCGGCATTTATGGACGAAGATAGCGCACGGGCATTGCTTATCGCCTTCTCGATACCAGCAGCTTTGGCGGCTGCATGGCTTATCCTGTGGCAGCGCAGGCGCTGGGTGTTAAAAGACAGGGCGAGGAGGGTTTCACAAAGGGAGCGCACACAGGCGGTACAAGAGATTGGCAGGGAAATGGTACGGGTCCTTGCCCTGCTTAAGGCGAAACGCCCGGACCATATGGACGACAGGGCGTATTGCGCTTTCTTAGGGCAGGAGCTTCCAAAGGAAGACTGGGGGCGGCTGTTTGCGGTTTTCCAGAAAGCTGAGTTCTCAGAACACGGCGTCACGGAGGAGGAATACGAAGAAACGCTGGCGGCTTACCAAAGCCTTGAGCAGGAATTGCATAGCCAGGGAGGCGTCCGGGGATGGTATCTGAAAATTTACCCTTGACAAGGAAAAGCACAGTTGTATACAATTATTTGGTATTGTTTTTATCATGGCAGGGGGCTGATTTTCCTTGAGTGAGGCAAATTTTTTATTAGGGCAGAAAATATTTCAAAAAATCCGGCGGGATATCATTACAGGAGCATATGGAAAGGATGAGGAATTAAAGGAACTGCTGATTGCTGCCAAAATGGGGGTCAGCAGAACGCCCGTCCGCGAGGCGCTGCGCCAGTTGGAGCGTGAAGGCCTGGTTGCGATTATCCCCAACAAGGGTACGTATGTGGTGGGTATTACTGCGCAGGATATGAAAGATATCTATGAGATACGCGCTGTGCTGGAAGGCCTGTGCGTCAGGCAGGCGGCAGAAATGGCGAGCCCAGAGCAGATAGAAGCGTTGGAGGAAATCTTATATTTAGCAGAGTACCATATAAAAAAGGAGCATGAGAGGCAGGTTATGGAGCTGGGCGGCAAGTTCCATGAGATTTTGTATGAGGCAGGCAGCAACAGAATGCTGGGGCGCATTTTACAGAATTATTATCTCTATTTGGAACAGGTGCGCAGGTTTCTTTTTACCATCCCAGGTAAAATTGAGGAGGTTATCGGGGAACACCGACAGATTTTAGAAGCAATCAAGGAGCATGATGGGGAAAAGGCAAAGCTGGCAGTCAGCCGGCACATAGCCAATGTAGTTACATTGATAGATTCCTATGGGTGGGAAAACATAACAGGAGGACAAAAAGATGGAGAAAATTAAGATGGCAACCCCTTTGGTGGAGATGGACGGAGATGAGATGACCCGTATTCTCTGGAAGATGATAAAGGATGAACTGTTAACCCCTTTTATTGATTTGAAGACAGAGTATTATGATCTGGGCCTTGAGCATCGGAATGAGACAAACGACCAGGTAACTTTCGATTCTGCAAATGCCACCAAGAAATATGGCGTTGCCGTTAAATGCGCGACCATTACGCCGAATGCGGCGCGCATGGAAGAGTACGATTTGAAAGAAATGTGGAAAAGCCCAAATGGGACAATCCGTGCCATTTTAGACGGCACGGTATTCCGTGCGCCGATTACCGTCAAGGGCATTGAGCCTTGTGTGAAAAACTGGAAGAAGCCAATTACGATCGCGCGCCATGCGTACGGCGATGTGTACAAGGCAAGCGAGATGAAGATTCCGGGCGCTGGCAAATGCGAGCTTGTCTATACGGCGGAGGACGGAACGCAGACAAGGGAATTGATCCATAATTTTACGGGGGCAGGCATTATCCAGGGGCAGCATAACCTCAATGGTTCCATCGAGAGTTTTGCCAGGAGCTGTTTCAATTATGCTTTGGACACGAAGCAGGATTTGTGGTTTGCCACCAAAGACACGATTTCCAAGAAATACGACCATACGTTCAAAGATATCTTCCAGGAAATCTATGACAAAGAGTATGACGGGAAGTTTCAGGCGGCAGGCATTGAATATTTCTATACCCTCATAGATGACGCAGTGGCAAGGATTATGAAAGCGGAGGGCGGATTTATCTGGGCGTGCAAGAATTATGACGGCGATGTGATGAGCGATATGGTAAGCTCCGCGTTTGGCTCCCTGGCGATGATGACTTCCGTTTTGGTGTCGCCTGAGGGGTATTATGAGTATGAGGCTGCGCATGGCACGGTACAGCGCCATTATTATAAGCATCTGAAAGGCGAGGAGACTTCTACGAATTCCGTGGCGACTATTTTTGCCTGGACGGGCGCTCTAAGAAAGCGCGGGGAGTTGGACAAGCTGCCGGAATTGTCAGCGTTTGCCGACAAGCTTGAGCAGGCATGTTTGTCTACCATAGAATCTGGCAAAATGACCAAAGACCTTGCATTGATTACGACATTAGAGAATCCGACCGTATTGAATAGCGAAGGGTTTATTAAGGCAATCCGCGAGGAATTGGAAGGCCTGTTATAGATAGGAGGACACCATGGTTTTAGCCTGCCAAAATATCAGCAAAGCCTTTGGCACAGATGAAATCATACAACATGCGTCTTTCCATATTGAGGAGTATGAAAAGGCGGCAATTGTAGGAATTAACGGAGCAGGGAAGACGACCCTGCTTCGGATTATTATGGGAGAGCTGGAGGCGGACAGCGGGGAGGTCATTTTAGCGAAGAATAAGACCATCGGTTACTTGCCGCAGAATCCTGATGTGGAAGGGAACAGGACCATATATGAGGAGGTCCTTTCGGCAAAGGGAGAACTTATTTCCATGCAGGATAAGCTCATTTCCATGGAGAAGAAGATGAGC
The DNA here is from genome assembly GCA_949879775.1 of uncultured Lachnospiraceae bacterium. Lineage (GTDB taxonomy): Bacteria > Bacillota > Clostridia > Lachnospirales > Lachnospiraceae > Petralouisia. The sequence goes on along the minus strand of CATLBW010000028.1, from coordinate 8,412 downwards.
AGTTTAGAGGGCGGTGAGCTTGAGGGCTTTATGGACAGTTATAACCGCCTGAACCTGGAATTTGAACGGCAGGGCGGCTATTCTTATAAAAGCGAGATTGTCGGCGTCCTCAAAGGGCTGGGATTTGCAGAGGAGGAGTTTAAAAAGCACATGAAAGAGCTGTCCGGAGGGCAGCGCACCCGGGTCTGCCTGGGCAAGCTTCTGGTGACGAAACCGGACGTGATCCTCCTTGACGAGCCGACCAACCATCTGGATATCGGCTCCATTACCTGGCTGGAAACGTTTCTGCTCAATTACAAAGGGGCAGTGGTAATTGTCTGCCATGACCGTTATTTCCTGGATAAAGTGGTGCAGAAAGTGGTAGAGCTGGATCGCCATCAAGTGTCTGTTTTTTCCGGTAATTACAGTGATTATGCTGTAAAGAAAGCACAGGTCAGGGAGGCGCAGCTCAAGCAGTATTACAACCAGCAGCGGGAGATTAAACATCAGGAAGAGGTCATTGCCAAGCTCAAATCCTTTAACCGTGAGAAATCCATCAAGCGAGCGGAGAGCCGGGAAAAAATGCTGGATAAGGTGGAACGCTTAGAGAAGCCAGTGGAGGAGAACACGGATATCCACCTGAATTTGGAGCCGCGCATTGTCAGCGGAAATGACGTGCTGCGTGTGGAGGGACTGTCCAAGTCATATCCCGGGCAGACATTGTTCACGGACCTTTCTTTTGAAATTAAGCGCGGCGAGCGTGTGGCCCTGATTGGGGATAATGGGACTGGCAAGACGACCATCTTAAAAATTATCAATGAGATGGTAGAAGCGGATTTGGGGGAAATGACGCTGGGGGCGAATGTTCATATCGGTTATTACGACCAGGAACACCAGGTGCTTCATATGGAAAAGACATTGGTGGAGGAGATTTCAGACGCGTACCCGAGCCTTACGAATACGGAAATCCGCAATGTCTTAGCGGCGTTTTTATTTACCGGGGACGAGGTATTTAAGCGCATCTCGGATTTGAGCGGTGGTGAGCGCGGGCGCGTTTCACTTGCCAAACTGATGCTTTCCGAGGCAAATTTCCTGATTCTCGACGAGCCGACGAACCATTTGGACATTACCTCCAAGGAGATTTTGGAGCAGGCCTTGAACCGTTATACGGGGACGGTGCTCTTTGTTTCCCATGACCGCTATTTTATCAACAAGACGGCGACCAGGATTCTGGACCTTACCGGGCAGACGCTTGTAAATTACATAGGGAATTATGATTATTACCTTGAGAAATGCAAAGAGCTGACAAAGGTATTTGTGGCGGGGCAGCAGGAAGATACGCAGGCGCAGGGCGAGTCAGCGGGCAAGGCGGACTGGAGAAAGAGTAAGGAAGAGAAAGCACGGCTGCGAAAGCTGGAAAATGACCGTAAAAGAACAGAGGACGATATAGAAAAGGCCGAGCAGCGGATTGCTGAACTGGAAGAAGCCTTTGCAGACAGCGAAATTGCGACGAATTCTGCAAAATTGCAAGAGCTTCATCGAGAGTATGAGCAAAAGCAGCGGGAGTTAGAAGGGCTATATGAGAAATGGGAAGCGTTGATGGAGTAAATGGCAGCAATAATTGACATCCATTGCCAGATTCATTATAATAAATGTTGAGTTTATGCAGGAAGCCGTGGTAGGAGGAGAAGCAATGGAAAAGGGAATATCTCAGGCAGTCATCCGCAGGATGCCGAGATATCACAGATATTTGGGTGAGCTTTTGGACAGCGGGGTGGAGCGGATTTCCTCGAATGACCTGAGCGCCAGGATGCGTGTCACCGCATCGCAGATTCGCCAGGACCTGAACAATTTTGGAGGGTTCGGGCAGCAGGGCTATGGCTATAATGTGAAGTATCTCTACGATGAGATTGGCAATATCCTGGGAATTAACCAGCGACATAACATGATTGTCATTGGAGCAGGCAATTTAGGGCAGGCGCTTGCCAATTATGTGAATTTTGAGAAGCGCGGGTTTATGATTATCGGGCTGTTTGATGTGAACCCTGCGCTGAAGGGGACTTCTGTGAGGGATATCAAAGTGCGCATGATGGAAGAGCTGGAATCGTTTGTGAAGGAGCAGCAGGTAGATATTGCCGCGCTTACAATGCCCAAGGATAACGCCAAGGAAATTGCCAATACCCTGGTGGGGCTGGGCATCCGTGCCATTTGGAATTTTGCGCATCTGGACTTGGAGCTGCCGGAGTATGTTGTCGTGGAAAACGTGCACCTGTCGGAGAGTTTGATGCAGTTATCTTATAATATAGCGAACCAGAAAAATTAACGGATAAGAAGTGATTACAATGGGAAAGAAAAAGAACACAATGCCTATGTTTGGGCAGATGCTCCATGGGAAGAAGATACCGCTGCTGATTTTAGACCAGAAATGGCACCAGCTTTTTTTAGACGGCGTGAAGCCTAAGGAAATTGAAAAGTTAGAGCAGAAGCTCAATAAGCAGTTGGCTTCGCAGGGCAGGTTCAACCAGGAGCAAAAAGACCTCAAAGCGCTTAAGACGAGGCTGATGAAAAATATTGTAGTCAATATGGATGAAATCAGCGAGTATGGGCAGGAGACAAAGAAACTGCAGGAAGACCGCCGCCTCATCACGGAAATCAACGGCAAGATGGAGGATGGGGAAGAGCAGCTTAGGAAACTGCAGGAGGATATGCAGGAGGATAACCTTCGCCTGATGGTAGAAACCATGGAGTATTGTTACCGGATTATGAACAGCAATGAGACGGAGCGCGAGCAGTTGATTGTAAAGATTGCCCAGATGCGCACAGAGTTAAAGACGAAGATTTTCCGCCGAGAGGCGATTGAAGAGCAGAACCGCGGCATCTATGCGTACTTACATGATATTTTTGGCGCGCAGGTGCTGGAGGTTTTTGATTTGAAATATGAAGACGAATATAAATAAACAGTTTAGGAAACCGGAACTGTTATTCCCGCGAGCAATGAGGAAAATAGACATGCTAAGCGCCCTGTGGGTATGCATGGATATTTGATTTTGTCCAAAGAAAGATAGCGTGGTACAGGAGGAAGAAAATGAGAATTCTGGTTGACAGCGTTCAGATGAAGCAATGTGATAAAAACACCATAGAGCATTATGGCATCCCATCCCTGGTATTGATGGAGCGTGCAGCGTTAGGCGTTGTGGAGGAGATTGAAAAAGAGTTCCACAAACAGCCGGGAGGGCAGGAGATATTGTTAGTCTGCGGTTTTGGGAATAATGGAGGAGACGGCTTAGCCATTGCGCGGCTGCTTTGGCAGAAAGGCTATGCAGTTACTGTCGTTATGCCGCCGGGAGACAAACAGGCATCGAAAGAGGCTCAGGTACAGATGGACATTTTGGAGCGGTATCAGATCCCGATAATACGCCGGATACCGAACAGGGAGTTTGACATGGTGGTGGACGCGCTGTTTGGCATTGGCCTGGCAAGGGAGCTTACCGGGCTTTACCTTGAATATGTGCTGGAGATGAATGAGATGCGCGCAAAGAAGGTTGCGGTGGATATCCCATCGGGCATTAACAGCGATACCGGGGCTGTGATGGGGGCCGGTTTTTATGCCGACCTTACGGTAACATTTGCGTTTGCCAAGTTAGGGCTTTTACTATTTCCAGGCGTTGAATATGCCGGGGAGGTCGTAGTGAAGGAGATTGGCATCGACCGGTGCAGCTTCCTGGATGCAAAGCCGGCAACCTTTTGTATGGATGCCGGGGATTTAAGCGAGATCCCCTCCCGGAAAACGCGTTCCAATAAAGGGAGCTACGGGAAAGTCTTAACGGTTGCGGGACAGAAAAATATGGCAGGCGCGGCATTTTTAAGCGCCAAAGCATCTTATTTGACCGGGGCAGGGCTTGTAAAGATATTGACGCCGGCAGAAAACCGCGTCATTTTACAGCAGCTTTTACCGGAGGCGGTCTTGGTGACGTATGACGCCAAAGAGGGCGCTTTGCAAAATTTAGATGCGGGTGGGCAAAAGGACGTCAAAGCCGCCTGTGCGGATGCGCTAAAGAGCTTGAAGGAATCTTTGGCATGGGCCTCTGTTGTGGTGGCAGGCCCCGGGCTTGGCACAGGGGAGCAGGCAAAAGCCATGGTCAAGGAAGTGTTAGGATGTGCAAAGGTTCCAGTTATTTTGGATGCAGATGGGTTAAACCTTGTGGCCCAGTATCCAGAATGGCTGAAGAATGCAAAGTGCACGGTGATTGTGACGCCGCATTTAGGGGAGATGGCAAGGCTTGCCCGTAAAGATATCCCTTCCATCCAGGGAAGCTTGTTGGAAACGGCAAAGGAGTTTGCTGAGGAATACCATGTGATTTGCGTATTAAAAGATGCGCGCACGGTTACGGCAATGCCTGGCGGCATAGCATGGGTGAATACCAGCGGCAATAACGGAATGGCGACGGCAGGCTCCGGGGATGTGCTGACCGGGATTATCGCGGGGCTGGTCGCACAGGGCATGGAGCCGCAATATGCAGCTTCCATAGGGGTATACCTCCATGGGCTGGCCGGAGATGCGCAGGCAGCGGAGAATGGGACCTATGGATTGATGGCGCGGGATATTTTAAAGGGCATTGCGCATGTATTGAAAAATTTATAGGGAACGCATGGGATACATGTGTCTCCTGTAAAGCAGGCGGGGCGTTTACTGCTAAGGGAGTTTGGGCAGGAAAGGGATTTGGGACATGAAAACATACAGCAGGGTTTATGCAGAGATAGATTTGGACGCTATCCTCCATAATATGGAGCAGATGCAGGGCAGCATCAAAAGCGGCACGAAGATCATGGGCGTCATTAAAACGGATGGCTATGGACATGGGGCCGTGCCGATTGGACGTGAGCTGGAGCAATTGGATGTGACCTGGGGATATGCCACAGCGACGGCGGAGGAGGCACATATTTTGCGCAGGAATGGCTTGCAAAAGCCGGTGTTGGTGTTGGGGGCCAGTTTCCCGGAGAGCTATGGGCTGTTAGCCAAAGAGGAGGTCAGGGCAACGGTGTTTTCCTTGCGGCAAGCAGAGGAGATGGAGCGGTATGCAAGCGGCACGGGACAGAAAATGACCATCCATATTAAGGTTGATACGGGCCTTAGCCGTTTGGGGTTCCAGGTGACAAAAGAGGCGGCGGATGAGATTGCACAGATTTCTGCCATGCCGCATATCGTAATAGAGGGAATGTTTACGCATTTTGCCAAAGCGGACGCGAAGGACAAAACCATGGCAAAAGCTCAATTGCAAAAGTTTTTACATATGGAAGAGATGCTGCTAGAGCGTGGCGTAAAGGCGCCAATTTTGCACTGTGCCAACAGCGCGGCAATTATCGACATGCCAAATGCGAATATGGACGTAGTGCGGGCGGGAATCAGCTTGTATGGCATGTGGCCTTCGGATGAGGTGCAAAAAGGGCGTCTGTGCTTAAAGCCAGCATTGTCTTTAAAAAGCAGGATTATCTTCCTGAAAGAATTGGAAGCGGGCAGGACTATCAGTTATGGGGCGACTTATAAAACTGCCGGGAAGCAGCGGATTGCTACCATCCCTGTCGGTTATGGGGATGGTTATCCGAGAAGCCTTTCCAATAAAGGCTGTGTATTAATCCATGGGAAACGCGCCCCTATCTGCGGGAGGATTTGCATGGACCAGTTTATGGTGGATGTGAGCCATATCCCCGAAGCGGCTGAGGGGGATCTGGTTGTGTTAGTTGGCACGGATGGGGAAGAATCTATTACCATGGAAGAAATCGGGGAAGTTTCAGGCAGGTTTAACTATGAGTTTGCCTGCGATTTGGGGAAACGCATTCCCCGTGTTTACCGAAAGGGCGGCAGGGTTATAGGGACAAAGGACTATTTTGGGGAGTAAATGTGAATACACACGAAGAAATTGGGAATAATAGGAAATAGCCTATAAAGTTTTGGAGTGTGAGATAATTGGTTATTCATAGAGGAGATATTTATTATGCAGACCTTCGCCCGGTAGTGGGCTCGGAGCAGGGCGGCGTGCGCCCGGTGCTGATTATACAAAATGACGTTGGGAACCGGCACAGCCCTACTGTAATCTGTGCGGCTATCACGTCAAAGATGAATAAGGCGAAGCTTCCCACCCATGTGGAGCTAGAGGCCGGGAAATATGATTTGGTAAAAGATTCCGTTGTCCTTTTAGAACAGCTTAGGACAATTGACAAGCAAAGGTTGAAGGATAAAATCTGCCGTCTTGACAGTGAAATTTTAAAGAAAGTAGACAGGGCGCTTGAAATCAGTCTGGAATTGTATACATAAATCTTGACTAATATACCGCAAAATGGTATATTTCAAGTGTTTGCTGTAATCAGCAGAGAGTACAAAGAGAAAAAGGAGTAAGGAGAATGGATGATGGCGCGAGCCCTGCCATAGGGTTAGTGGTGTTTTTGGCATTGACAGTTGTGAACGGATTGTTATACGGCTTCCTCACAGCGCTGGAGGAGACAAGTGAGAGCCAGATACAAAAGAAAGCAGAGGAAGGAAGCAGGCATGCCCCTTGGCTGCTGAAGGTAAAGGACGCGCCCTACAATGTACGGCATGCAATTCAGATTACGGTTGCATTCCTGAGCAGTGTTTTTGGCATTTACCTGATACGCCTGATGGGAAGGGCGCTGATTTTGAATTTTCTGGATGACAGGCCGGCAGTTCATTTTCAGGTCTTGTGCTATGCCGCCGCCGCAGTCTGCGGGATATTTCTGTTTGCTGTCCTAGGGATTATTGCGCCACAGAAAATTGCCGCGAGAAAATCAGAAAAGTGGCTGTTTGCCGTGGCGGGCATTGTGCGGGGGATTGTATGTATCGTGAAGCCGTATGCCGCTTTGGCGGAAATGGCGTCCAACCTTGCTGTGCGCGTCGTGGGGGTGGACCCCAATGCCAGTTTTGACGACGTGACGGAGGAAGAGATTATTTCCATGGTCAATGAAGGGCATGTGAAGGGCGTGCTGCAAGAAAGCGAAGCAGAGATGATCCACAATATCTTTGAGTTTGATGACAAGGAAGCCAAGGATATTATGACGCACCGCAAAAATATCGCGGCCGTAGATGGGGAAATGCAGTTGTGCCATGTATTGGAATTTGTCTTAAATGGCAACAATTCAAGGTTTCCGGTTTACCGGGAAGATATTGATAACATCATTGGCATTATACATATGAAGGATGTGATGATTGAGAGCAGGAAGGGGCAGCGCCTTGACTGGCGGGTACAGGACATACCAGGGCTGGTTCGGGAGGCAGTGTTCATTCCCGAGACGCGTAACATCAACGACTTGTTTAAGATGATGCAGTCCCAGAAGAACCATATGGTGGTTGTCGTGGACGAGTACGGGCAGACAGCAGGGATTGTGGCGATGGAAGATATCTTAGAGGAGATTGTGGGGAACATCTTCGATGAGTACGATAAAGAGGAGACTGCCATTATATGCCAGGAGGATGGCAGCTATATTATGAGTGGGATGGCGGATTTTGACGAGGTGTGCGGGCTTTTGCAGATTACGCAGGAGGACCAGGAGTTTGAAACGCTCAATGGGTTTTTGATTTCCCTGATTGGCAGGATTCCGGCGGACCATGAGAGGTTCCGGTTAGAATGCCAGGGCTGGGAGTTCCAGGTTTCGGCGGTAAGGGATAAAATGATACACACGGTAAAAGTTACAAAAATCCCGGAAGGGGATACGGAAAATAGCAGTGAGTAGAAGCGGGACAAAAAGAGAAAAGAGGAGAAAAAATGTCAGGACATTCTAAATTTGCGAACATTAAACATAAAAAAGAGAAAAACGATGCGGCAAAAGGCAAGATTTTTACGATTATCGGCAGGGAGATTGCAGTTGCAGTCAAAGAAGGCGGGCCGGACCCGGCAAATAACAGCAGGCTGCGAGACGTGATTGCCAAGGCAAAGGCCAACAATATGCCAAATGACACGATTGACCGCGGCATCAAGAAAGCAGCCGGGGACGCTAACGCTGTCAATTATGAGTTTGTGTCTTATGAAGGATATGGGCCGAATGGCACGGCAATTATTGTAGATGCGCTGACGGATAATAAGAACCGGACGGCCGCCAATGTGCGCAGCGCATTTACGAAAGGGTATGGGAACGTGGGGACCCCAGGCTGCGTGTCTTATATGTTTGACAAGAAAGGGCAGATTATTATTGACAAGGAAGAGTGCGGGATGGATGCGGATGATTTGATGATGACCGCACTGGACGCAGGCGCGGAGGACTTTGCGGAGGAGGAAGACAGCTACGAGGTTATTACGACCCCCGATGATTTTGGCAAGGTGCGCGAAGCGCTCGAAGGGGCAGGAATTGCCATGGCGTCGGCGGAAGTGACGATGATCCCGCAGACCTGGGTGGAGCTTACCGACGAGACGGCCATCAAGAACC
>CATLBW010000027.1 GCA_949879775.1 uncultured Lachnospiraceae bacterium | reverse complement strand
GCATCAGCTCCCTAAATCCCTCATTCATGAGGGACTTGGACGATTTGCTGCGCCGAGCACAATTGCGAAGCAATATTTTCCTCTTGTGCGAGTGCGCATATTATTTTTTATCCTATAAGATAAAAAATCCCCATACCAAAAGGTACAGGGACAGCGAAAATACATACCAAAAAGGCGCCCTCACACGGGCTTGCCTTAGTATAACGAATGTTAAATGAATTTCCGTTACACTTATAGTAAACGACAATTATTTTTGTCGTTTACTATAGTATTGAAATCTTTATATGCCGCGCCATTCCCTTCAGGTTTCCCTTGTGGTCTGGTATCTTTTTGTCAGTAGCGGTTTGCCGTCAGAAAGCCTTCCTGCTCACCTATTTGCAATATCGTAACATAATTTTTGATATAATTCAAGTTCGTCTTTCATGATATCTTCCATGCGGTTTCCTTCATGATGGAAGCCTTAATTATTTTCATAATTTCTTTGGAAATTTTTATCTTTCCTTTAGAAATTGTCCACACTTTGCACACAATTATCTTTTATACTTGGTTTATCAAATGAAGTTGATGGCACAAACATAAGCGCGCACCGTTATCAGCTTCGACTAAAGACAAATAACTTTATGCTATATAAAGTTATATTACATATATGTGGTTGGTGCCACCGCCCAAGATGTGGCACCCCATGAAACATTTCATAAATTTACTCCCCCAAAAGCGTTGCCGAAAGGCAGCGCTTTCCTTCCATTATGGCGTCCCTAACCTATGGCGTCCCTAACCTATGGCGCCTTCCTCACTATATGTTATCTTCCCGTCAATAATGACATATTGAATCCTGGTGTCAGATACCATGGGATTTCCTGCTGCGATCACAAAATCTCCATCTTTGCCTGCCTCCAAGGAGCCGACACGCTCTTCCACACCGATATGCCTGGCAGCATTTAAGGTGATTGCCTGTAAAGCATCAAATTCATCCATACCGGATTTTATGGCAAGCCCGGCGCATAGGGCCAGATATTGCTGGGGTATCACTGGGGAATCAGTAATAATCGACACCTGGCATCCAGCGCGCGCAAGATCCCCAGGCGTCTCAAAGCTCTTATTCTTAAGCTCAAATTTCGTGGCATGCCCAAGCGTAGGCCCCACCGCCACCGGATAGCCTTCCTTTGCCAAATCTTCTGCAATCAAGGAACCATCCGTACAGTGGTCCAAAGCAAGCCGCAAATGAAATTCTTTTGCAATGCGGATAGCTGTAAAGATGTCATTTGCCTGGTGGACGTGGGCCTTCAGGGGCAAAAGCCCTTCGATTACCGGAATTAATGCTTCCAGCCTGGGGTCATAGGGAGGGCATTTAAGGATATCGTCCCCTGCCGCTTCTTTGCGTGCCAGGTAATCCTGCGTCTTTTCCAACATTACCCTCAATTTGGACGCCGTGCTCATACGGGAATAATTGTCCTTATCCTTATAACATGCTTTTGGGTTCTCGCCAAAAGCACATTTCATGGCAACCTTTTCTTTTACAATCATATCGTCAATGCGTTTTCCTGCTGTTTTAAATGCAGCAAAAGTCCCGCCCAGCACATTAGAGCTGCCCGGACCCGCCGCCACGCAGGTCACGCCGCCCTCCATGGCAAGGCGCAGGCTTTCATCCTGAGGGTTCAGCCCATCTATTGCCGATAGCTGCGGCGTCAGTGAATCCGTCACTTCGTTGTAATCTGCCCCCTCAAACCCTACTCCATACCCGTCCAGCCCCAAGTGGCAGTGGGCTTCCACAAATCCCGGATAGACCTGCAAACCTGCGGCGTCTATAGTCTTGGCTCTCTTAATCCCCCTGCTTTTAAGCACAGGGGCAATCTCCGTAATCTTCCCATCCTCTACCAGGATATCCGCCACGTAAGGTTCACGCCGGATGGCGTCGTGAATCCAGCCTTGATGGATTACCAGCTTCTCTCTCATGCTCCCGAATCTCCTTTTCCACATGTATTGTATCTTCTTAGTATAGCTTGTTTAAATCTAAATCATGCAGAAAAAATGTCATGGGGGCCGAATTTCATAAACGCAGAACAAAGTGGGCAATCCCACTGGGGCTCCTTACCCCCATTCATGGGGGATTGGCTTGCACACTTTGCTGCGCCGAGTGCGGTCGCTTTAGCGACATTTTCCTCTCGCACGAGTGCGCATAATTGTTTTTTATCCTATAAGATAAAAAAGGCGCCGCTCTGCCATCTTTGGATGGTTTTGCGGCGCCCTTCGCTCAAAATCCTTTATTTGATTTTGATTGTAATTGTTACGCTCTTCTTATTCAGCGTCTGAATCTTAACCTTTACCGTTCCCTTCTTCTTAGCTTTTACTTTACCCTTAGAACTCAATGTCGCATATTTCTTGTATTTCTTACTGGTGAAAGAGTATTTAAACTTGCTGTAAGTCTTGCTGGGAAGCTTCGGGCTAAAAGTCAGCGATTTGCCCTTATTCACGGATATCGTGCCTTTATTCTTTTTCAGCTTGATATACGTCGCTTTCTTCTTGCCGGACAGCTTATAGCTAACCTTAGAAATCTTGCTTGGGGCTTTCTTAACCGTAACGGTGTACTGTACCTGCGTTTTCTTGCTCTTGTTGGTCGCTTTGATGACAACCTTGCCGCTCTTCTTCGCCGTTACCTTACCCTTGCTGGTTACAGTTGCTATCTTCTTATTATCGCTTGAATAAGTGCAGCCTTTGCTTGCTACGGAGAATGTCTCTCCTACTACCAAGCTTTTGCTCTTCTTGGTAACTTTATAGGAAGTCCCTGAACTCTTAACCAGGGCTTTCACTGCATCGTCCAATGTTTTCTTTGCTGCATTTATCTCGGACTGCAGTGCTTTGTCGTTTGCTGCAACTTTCTTAGCCTCAGCCAACGCTGCCTGCATCTTGCTCCAGCTTGCAGAGGTATAACTTGTGCTCTTCAATGCTTCAGCCGCTTTAATAGACGCGTTCAATCCTGTCTTGTCTGCCGCAACCTTCTTGAGTGCTGACATGGATTCTACTAATGCTTTCTCTGCTGTCTTAATGTCCCCCAATAAATCAGGGTTCTCTTTAGCTAATGCTTCCTGTGCTTTCTTGAGGGCTTCCTGGAACGTATTCCAGCTTTCTTGTGTGTAGTCCTCTTTCTTAAGCTTAATCGCGTCTTCCACATTGCTTTGTAAATTCTTTTTATCCTCTGTGGACGCCTTTAAATCACCGCTGACCTTCCAGTCATTCACGGCAACTGCGGTCCTTGCGCCATTAAATGTCCCATTATGCAGCGTGATTCTGATTGCCGTTGTCTCAGTTTCTGCAAACGCAATCTTCAGCTCATAAATCTTGCTGGCGTCAATCTCCTCGAATTTCTGCTCTCCGGAAATCTTAACCTCTTTCCATGCGCCGCTTGCATCCTTGCACTCAACGGTAACGCTGTCCGGTTTCATAACGCCTGCGTCGCCAGTAGTCGTGTTATCATAAAAATGTATTGTGGAACCATTCAGCCTAACTGTCGTGTTCCCAAAATCATACATCATCCACTGATCCTTCGTCGCCAGATCCGGATCGTTGTGTCCATTCCAGAATGTATCATCCGTATCATCAGCAAACCTGTCTGCTCCCGCACCCCATCCAACATGGTTTACAGAAGGAGTCGCGAAACTGCGAAGCTCAGGAATTGGCACCTCGATGGTATCGCTCAGGGCCTTTGTCCAAATCAGCATCTTGGAAGAATTATTCAACGGTTCTTCTAATCCTGCTGTGTACGTTGCGCCGTCACCGCGGTTATTCCATGCATAGTAGGGGACAGCCTGCAGTTTTGCATCAATCATCCTGCTTCCGTCCTGATATTTCACATCGCCGGTAATCTCTACAACGCCGTTGAGCAAATCCTTGTTGTAAGTCGCTGTCAGCTCTGCATCCTTAGGGATTACAAAGTTCAAGGGGTCAAAATTCTCAATATTCGTATTCAACTGTACGTTGCCTGCTTTCTCCATACAGTATACGATAGGCCCTCTCTGCAATGCAACCATGCCCTTCGTTGCCTTAATGTTCGGGTCTGCATCTGTAATACGGATTTCCATCGGCATATCAATGTCTATCACATCATTCTTATTCCAGGTCCTGTTAATTGCCACATAGCCTTTTTCTGCTTTTGCGGTGACAGCCTGCCCATTCACCTTAATGGTTACCGTCTTATTTTCCTGTTCATCTACCCATCCCGGGATACGGATGTTCATCGTAAATGCTTTTGCTGCGTCCGGGTTCACTGTCATCTTCACAGCGCCTTCCCACGGATACTTTGTCTCCTGCTTCACTGCAACGGATGTGCCGCCTACGTTCACCTTGCCATCGCTGCCAGCATACATATTTACAAATACGTTATTTCCATGCACGGTATACATATAACCGCCCGCTGCTGCAATCGTGCGCATCAGGTTCGGCGGGCAGCAAGCGCATCCAAACCATTCAGAACGTGTATTTCCGCCATTTACACGAAGCTGCGTGCTGTAATAGAAACGGTTACCGTCTAAATTCGTTCCTACAAGGATAGAATTGTAAAGGTTCGTTTCTACAATATCCGCATATTTCGCGTCTTCATAGAGAAGGTTCATCCTCTGGTTCCAGTTTGCCACAGCAATGGCCGCACAGATTTCTGCATAGGACTGTGCCGGGGGCAAATCATAATCAGCCCCGAAACCTTCGGAAGAACTGGTCGCGGTTGCCGCGCCAACGGCTCCGGTAATATATGTCTTCTTCATCGTAATGGAATCCCAAATGGTATCCAAGCTCTTGCGGTAAGCCGCGCCGTCTGCGTCTGTTTCCGGAAGCAGCGTTACAAGGTCTGTTACGCCTGCATAGAAATAGCCTGCACGGACGGAATGCCCGACTGCGCTCGTCTCATCCTTAAAGGGCGTCTTATCCTGGGAGTACTCACCACCTTTATAGCCGCTCTCACGGTTGCTCGCACTCTCTCCACGTCTGGCAACCAATACGCCGACCGTATCATAATAGCTCTGCCCAGCGCCCTGCCCTTCGTATTCTTCTGCCAGTTTCGCAAACTTCACAAGCGCAAGCTCTATCTCCTCATGTCCCGGTACTTCATGCCTCTTGCCGTTCGGTCCGAACATAGTTACAATATGGTCTGCAAAACGCTTGCCAGCAACATAAAGCCTGTAATCCGGCTTGTTAATCCCTTCACGGTAACGGGTATAGGCAACTACTGACTCTAAGAAATGCCCTGCATTATACATTTCATGGTTTGCAAAGTTCAGCCAGCGATGTGTTCCCGGTGAGCCGCCACCGCTGGAACTTTGGCTCCTCAAGGTAAAGAAGGTGTCGATATAACCGTCTGCATACTGTACCTTCTCAATCTTGCCAATCCACCTCTCCAGCGTATCTTCCAGTTTCTTCCTCTGTGCTGCCATCTGTGCGCTGGTATCGTTCTGGGTAGCGGAAAGGGTATAAGAAATAGCTTCGATACTCTTATAAATATCGGAATCCTGGAATACATACCCGCTGAATTCTCCGTAGCTGGTATCGCCATTCAGCCTCTTGATGGCATTGTCATAATTCGGCTCGCCGCCGCTGGGCTTGCCAATCTCTAAAATCGCCTTATTCAGGGAGTTAATGGCGTTAATCTCCTGCTTCGGCGCCCAGAACTCATCTGTCAACTGCACGTTCTCAAAAGTAACGCTGCTGTTAGACTCTGGAGCTGCAACCGCAGCTTTCACAGTTATTTCCGCCGTAGCCGGGTATTTTTTATTATTATATACTGCTTCTCCCTTAACCGTAAAAGTAGTCCCAACCTTGCCTGCCGCGTAATTAGCTGCCGGGACTGCTTCCCATGTAACCGGGATCAAACGGGAATTAAATTCCTCTGCCGTATTATATTTCGTGACATAGGACAATTTCGGCGTCGGCGAGTCAAACTCCACGCCGTTTGCCACTACGGAATCCGGCAAAATCGGGGCAACGCCCGCTGCTGTGCTCGTCTTATAAGTGTCAATGCTCTTGACGGAATCATCCTTTACACGGAGCGTCAAAGTCTCTTCTTTGGCGTCGCCGTCATGGGTTGCCTTTAATGTTAATTGGGCATTCCCTTCTTTCAGACCTTTTACCTGTACAGTGCTCTTATTGGCGTCGCCTACGATGGCTGCCACATCCGCGGGGCTGACCGACCACTCGTAAGATGTATTTGCCGCCAGAATCGCAGGTATGGCGCTTCCTTCATATGTGTTGGTTCCATCCACAATCAACTTATCGTTTCCTGTAATCTTCGCGCTCTTGATGGACTGCTTGATAGGGCTTGCGAACACTTCCCATTCACTGATACCGACCCCGGTTGTGCCCTGTACATTCCTGCCTATCCTCATACGCAGGGCGGTTGTTGAAACCGGGCTTGCAAAGTTCAGCACATTCCAGATGCCATCCGCGCCATTGAACCCTCCATGCTCTGTCTCCGCATCGCCAATCTTTTTCCATTCCGTGCCATCCAAATATTCTACGACTGCATTTGACGGCCATGTTACCCCGCCGCCGTCTGACCACCACATAACGCGCATGGATGAGATTGTCTGCGCCGTACCCCAAGTCAAGGTTACCGGCATAGGGTAGTCGGACTCATTGCCTCCCCAACTGTTCCAACTGGTAGCCGGGTCCCCGGTAGCCAAAGCCCCATCATTGATACTTGCCGCAGGGGTGTTCTCCTTTACAGCCGAAGCTGCTGCGCTCCTGGCAAGGTTGCCCTCCGCCACAGGCGCTTCACCCAGCACAAGGTCCCCTCCCGCTAACGGAGCCGGTGCGCTGTCAGCTTCTTCCACAGGTCCCGCAGCGGTGTTCTCTTCTGCATGGAGCGGCGTTGCCGGCAGCATCGTGAATGCCATAGCCATGCTCAAAAACATAGCCAGTACTCTTCGTTTCATCCTCGTTCCTCCTTTTCATTTTTCCTTAATGATACATAATTATATCAAGGTTTCTTATCTCACTAAATGGCACTTTTTTAAGGTTATAGCAGATATTTAATGTCAGGGAAGTTTTATTATGATCTCCGTCTCTTCTCATTCCAGTAATTTTTCAACTTTAGTAAAGCTTCCTGATGGGCATTCGACTTCATGCGTGGGAAAGCCCGCATAATACGTTTCATGCCAAAGCTGACATTTTCTGACATCAGGCTATGGTACTGCTGCTGCAGCCGTGTGCGCTCCGCTTTCCATTCCGCTGTCTTGCTATCAACGCTTTCTTTTAACTCTGTCGCCTTTAAATCAAAACTTTCTTTCAGCTCTCCTCCCTTTTCCACGGCAACGCTGACTCCCCCATAGATATTTTCACCAATTTCATCAGAAATGGTTTTAATCTTCCCAGCTATCTCATTTAAAAGTTTCAGCCTTTCATTAAATTTGAGGATAGACGCCACAGTGATTGCTAAATCCACAAGGAACACATTGCATAGGAGGATAAGCAAAACTTTCCCCGGCGTTTGGGGAATTAACCGGATAACCTTATATATAATTGGATGGAACAGCTTTAATACAATCGTGCAGCCCACGCCCCATAATACAGAAAATAAAAGGCAGATATATCCATGGATATTAAATTTCCTCTCCGAATAATCCCACCATTTATTATGAAAAAGCCTCTCCAATAGAAACCCTGTAAGAAGCTCAATTGCCGATACCAAAAGAAAAGAGCCTAAAAAAAGCAGAAAAATATTTTGCTCTAACGGGCTTAATGTTACAACAACCGCCAACACCCCGCAGCCATAAACCGGACAAAGCGGACCATTGAGAAACCCCCTGTTCACAAACGTACCGGAGCGGAATGCGGCAAACGCCACCTCTACGCACCATCCTAAAAATGCATATATTAAAAATATCCATACTGCTTCATAAAACGATACCGGCATAATGGCTCTTCCTTTCTGTATGCGATAGTAAACAACAAAATTAAATCCCCACGCAAAAACCCCCGCCGGGATCGGGCAGGGGCTTTCGCATGTTTATAAAGAAGGGATATACAAATATAACCTATCTGACTTTTACACTCACCGTCTTACTATAATCGGTGTATATTTTCTTCTTTCCAGAAGTCTTGTAGGCTCTCACTTTAAAGTAGTAAGTTCCTTTCTTCATCTTCTTGAAAGATTTCTTTGTTATGGTAGCTTTCTTAATGGTAGCTACCCTCTTGAACTTGCCTTTCTTCTTAGAAGAACGGTAAATTTCATAACCGCTTGCTTTCGTTACCTTGCCATAGCTTACAGTAACAGTGCTCTTCTTAGCCTTAGCCTTTACCTTTGCCGGGGCTTTCAGCTTATATGCGCTTGCCACCTTACTGTAGGAACTCTTCACGCTTCCCCTCATGGCAAGAACCTTGTAATATGCAGTCTTACCGGCAGTTGACTTCTTATCCGTGTAACCGGTCTTCGTCACCGTTGCAATCTTCTTATATCCGGAAGACTTCTTATAAGAACGGTATACCACATACTTCTGTGCATTGGAGGATTTCTTCCAGCTAACCTTGATATTCTTCGTGCCAGTCCATGCTGCCTTGACAGATGTAGGCGTAGCAGGCTTCACAACTACTGTCCCGCCTTGCTCTTTCAGGTTCTTGACAGCTTCATTCAATGCATTTGCCGCTTTGTCTACCTCATCCTTCGTTGCATTTTTATTATCATATACTTCTTTTGCTTTGTCAAGGGCTGATTGTAAATTTTTCCAACTATCTTCGGTATATTTGCCTTTATTTATGGCAGACGCCTTATCGATAGCTGCCTTTAAGGCTGTTTTATCCACAACTTCTGCTGAGCCGGAAGGCACCAATCCCTTCACTGCTTCCTGCAATGATGACACTGCTGCGTCTACCTGGTCCTTTGTTGCAGACTGATCCTTCTGCACGCCTTCCGCCTGTGTAATGGCTGCCAGCAGCTTACCCCAGCTCTCCGGCGTGTATTTGCTCTCATTCTCTGCCGCTGCCGTCTCCTTAGCTGACGCCAATGCTTTGTTTAATTCTGTTTTATCTACCTCAACGATTGGCGGGTCAACGTTTTCAGTATTGGTAACCTTCCAGCGGTAAATACCGTTTGCTGCGGCATCGCTGCGCACAGTCAATACTAACTTAACGGCAACCGTTGTTATTTTATCAAATAAGACGGTATTATATTTGTCAATGGCAGTGATATCTTCAAAATTAGAAGTCATTTTCGCTTCTTTCCAGCTTCCGTCTTCGGCAATGTACATAATCTTCATGCTTGCCGGAACCCTGGTTCCGCCGCCGTCATCATACCAGAAAATATCAAAACGGTCTATGGTAACCTCAGAATCCCACATATACTGCACATAATGCTCGCTGCCCGGTTCCTGTGACCAGTTGCCCCAGCCTTTTTGCGTGCCATCATTTGATTTTTTAGGCTCCCAGTCACTCTTAATACCATTTAAATTCTCCCAGTCTGATGTGAAATCAGAGGTCACGGATGCTGCAAATTCCATATTTTTAGGATTTACCGCCGGTGGGTTCGCTGCCCGGAAGCTTACCACAATGGAGACATTGCCTTTTATATTCTTAGCAGTATAAGTATTATCCGCCCCGACTTGCACCTTCTTACCATCGACTACCAGCATCTGCACTGCGTAACCTTCTTTCGGCTTTGCCGTAATCAACAGATCCGTGCCTTCTTTTACTACTTCGTCTACAACAATATCACCTTTCTCCGGCGTATAATTCATTGTTTCCACATCGAAATAATTGCCGTCGTCCGATACGGTATAGACCTTAAAATATGCATGGTATGCCGAAGTCGCATACTCAGGCGCAAACATCGGTGCAAAGCTATACCCGTTTGTCGTAAGCGTGGGGAAGCCGTTCGTCGTATTCTTGCCCGTCTGGATAGAATCCGGCAGGTTTGCTGATAACTTCAATGTAATCCAGTCTGTACGGCTATCTTTCCCAGCCATAACGAAAGGCCCATACATCACGCTGGCTATCGTCGACGTGCCAATCTTATCCGGCGTCTGGTCAAGGTGCAGCGTCCACGGCATCTCAATGTCAATGACGTCGCCTGCTTTTACATTTTCCAAGGTTACATAAGAGCTTACTTCTGCTTTTACATCTACCTTCTGGTTATTCACTTTCACATTAAATCCGTTCGTTGCCCAGTAAGGAACACGCAGCTTCATGGAAAAGTTCTGCGGCGTCTTCCCTTCCAGTGCGGAAACGGTCAGCTTCGTCGTCTCAGACGGGAACTCTGTCTCCTGTACAACCTTCACGCCCTTATCCTCCCAATTGAGGGTGGTGGGCAGGTACAGCCCTACATACAAAGTATCTGCTGTCTTGGCGTAAGCTGCTTCCTGGTATTTCACATGGTTCTCCATACCTGTGCCATGGCAACAGGTAAATGAATTATAATCATCACCAAAACTTCTTCTTCCTCCCGGTCCGATTGGAAGCATGTAAGTCGTACCATTGTGCATGCTGCCGGTCGTGTTCGGCGTCTGTGATGCAAGAATCTGGTTGTAGAGCGTACGCTCATAATAGTCCATATATTCTGCGTTATCCGGGTCATAATTGTTAAGCATCTTTGTAAGCTTAAGCATATTGTATGCTGCACAAGTCTCACAGTTGCTGTTCCCTGCAATATTTTTTGCCTGTTCATAGGGGTCCGTAAATTTCTCACCCGTACCTACGCCTCCGATGGAGTACGCATAGCGGGAAACTACCATCTGCCAGAAATTCTCTGCAATATCGTAATACTTCACTTCAGGGCTTCCTTTTGCCACGGTCGCCTCATACATCTCCATAGCCCCGATAATCTGCGGGATATGCTGGTTCGCATGCTTACCCTGGATACTGTCTTCGTTGTTCGCTAAACTATTGAAAAAGTCTGTATTATCAAATAATTTCGCGCCTTTTAAGAAATCCTCGTCCTTAGTGTATACATAGAGCTGTGCCATTGACTCGTTGAACCCGCCAAATTCGCCTGCAATATACATCGCCCACATTTTGCTAAGCTGCTCCTGGGAACAAGCGCTGAGGCGGTTGTACGTCCATTTACCGAGCGCTTTTGCTGCCTCCAGCGCTTCTGTATTCCCGGTATAAGTATAAGCGTCGAGGAGGCCTGCGATTAATTTATGCAAGGTATAATACGGCGCCCAAATCTGTGCATAAGGGGTATATTTTTCCAATAACGCAAACTGGTCCGGGGAATAAGCGCTGATGAACCCTTCTCCCCATTCGTTAGGATCTTTGCTCCATACGGACTGGCTTACGCCCTTAGAAGTAAATTTCGTTACATCTCCCTTAGATAATTTCTGCAATTCCCTAAGTTCATGTACCATCTCTTTTAATTTCGTATTGATTTCTTCATCGCCGGTTGACGCATAAGCAAGCGCCAGCGCTGACATATAATGTCCGGTGGAATGCCCGCGCAGCAGCCCGCTTGGCTCATCCCAGCCGCCCAAAGGCGTCACGTCCTTAATCTTTGACGTCTGCCCAAACGTATTATAGAAATTGTAAAGCATACGCTTGTTATCCAGCAATTTGAGGTAAGCAACGTCCCTATCCCTGTTCTGGGTCAGGATTGAGCCATCATTGCCAATCTTATCTAACTTGATGTCGCTCAGTTTAAAATTCCCGGAAACAATCTCTTTTACAGCTTCCTGCTGGTCTACGACCGTGACTTTTGCCGTCACTTTCCTGGCAGGGACTGCGCCTACAATAGAGCCTTCCACATCAAAATTGCCCGCAGAAGCATATTTTGTCTTGTCAATCCTTGCTGGCCAGACTACTTTCTCTTTCCCAGTCGTGTTATCTGTATAAGTCACCTTTACATAATTCGGCAAGGACGGGCTTTTGCCCTTCAAAGTTGTTACAGCAACGTCCTCTACTGCCTGGATTGTAACAGACTCGCGGAACGCCAGTACTGTCGTGTCCAGCTCTACCGTTGCTTTCGCCTCATTATAAGAAACGGTCGCCGTCAATTTACCGCTCGCATTGTCCGAGCCGATTGCCGGCCTTGTCACTTTGGCCACGCCATTCTCAACCTTGATAGCGGAATTGGCGCTTGCCCACTGAACCACAGACCCCAGGCCCCCGGTTGCAGGAAGCGGGAAGTCTTCTGTCAGCGCAGATAAATCGCCCATGCTCTTTCGCAGCTCGTCCGCATCCTTATCCGCCCTCTGCTGGTCTGTATACTGTGCAAGGACAGTCACGTCAAATGTCTTTGTCACATTGGCTTCGCCCTTGCTGATAACTGCCGTAAGCGTCCCGGCAGCATCCGACGCGCCCATCGCGGGCCTTGTCACTTTGGCGATTGCCTTCCCATCTGCTGCTTGGACCTCAATGGCTGGGTTCTCGCTGGTCCAGGCAATATCAGAACCATTAACTCCCTTTATTGGAAGCTCAATATCCTCAGTCACCGCTGAAGTGTCTCCCAAATCCAGGTCGTCACTGTCAGCAGCGACAATCCCCGCATCATCAACATAATACATAGACTGAATCTCTTCTGCCGTCAGCGCCTTGTTGTAAATCTTAACCTCTGCAAACTGCCCCTTTGTGGGAGGGTTCCCGAACTGGCCATAAGCAATGTAGTTATTGGTCGTATTCCCAAGGTCTTTGACTGTAAGCTTGGTATCTACAGCCGTCTTCACCTGCTGCCCGTTTTCGTACAGTGACATCTTAGAGCCATCCATAACAACAGTCGTCAGCACCCAGCGGTTCTTATCAATATTCTTACCTACACCTTTAGAAACACCTACTTCTTGGCCCCATCCTCCGGTTGTGATGGCAGAAGTATATCCTTCAAACCCAGGGTTTCCCCCATCTGACAAAAGATACATGTAGCTTGTCTGATTCGAGCCAAAATCCCAAATTCTCTGATATCCGGTATCTGTTGTCAATTTCACCCACATGCTGATCGTAACGGCGTCGCAATCCTTTAAAACGCCGTCCGGCATCTGCAGGTATGTGCCGTCATCCCCACCTGGGAGGTTCAGCGCTTTCACCTGCTTACCATAAATATTGACATTATCAATCGTATAGTTGCCCTCCGGCGTCCCGCCTACCCTTTTTAAGTGCCCGGCGTTTTCATTGCCGGAAAGGTCATTGATTTCCGTAGCAAAACTGTTCTGCAAATCAAAATTGTAATACAGAATCAGCCCGTCTTCCTTCACTTCTTCCTCTGCCTGCACAGTAGACATCCCCTGTGGGATAACGCCTGTCAGGACCAGGGCCAGTGAAAGGAAAGCCGCCAACAGTTTTTGGAAAAGTTGTCTCCTTTTTCCCATTTACTAATCCTCCTTTAAATAAATTTTTTCTTTTGGCCAATTTTAGCCCTATAATAAAATTATATTTATCTAAGGATTATTTTCACATGATAATTTTTTATGGTTTCTTCCATTTTTTAAACAAATTTTTATTTTCCAAGATCTATAACATACTGATTCCAGATTTCCTCTATATCCTCATCACTACCAAATATTTTATTCAGGCTATCAGACAATGCATTGCTCACTTTCTTCCAGTCTTTGATAGACTTCCTGCTAATCCCATCTTCCATCTGGTTGACGAACACCTGGTAATCAGGGTTCTTTTTTGCAAATGATTCCGCAAGCGCAGGCTTAGGGGGCATATTCTTGGTAATCTGAAAAATGTCCTCCATAACCTCTTCCCTATTAAAATAATTAATGAAAGCGACCGCGCCCTCCACATTTTTGTCCTTGACTGCCGCCAGTACCTCCCCGCCTAGGACAACCCTTTGCGTTTCATACGATGGGAACTCAAAAACCCCATATTCTATGCCGGATTCCTCAAGCTCCGCCATAGACCAGGGCCCATTCTCCATCATGGCAGCTTTCCCTTCCAGGAAGTTTTTCGTCAAATCATTCTGTGACCAGTTCAGGCAGCCATTTGACATACTTTTATCCTGTAACAGCCCATCAAGCAAATAAAATGATTCTTTATACCTCGTATCAGACATATCATCCGTATCTGCCCCGGTTGCAAGCAGCCAGGGCATGAACTGGAACGCCCCCTGTTCGCCGCTTATTGCCGACATGGCAAATCCATAACGGCTCCCTTTTTCCGTCAAAACGGCAGCAGCCTCCTTAAATTCCTCCCAGGTCGCAGGGATTTCAAGTTTTTTCTCCCGGAACATTTCCTTATTATAAATAATCGCTGTATTATTACAGCAAAAAGGAACGCCATAATAATGCCCGCCATTTTCCACAGATTTCCACACTTCCGGATAATATTCTTCCACAGAAATATTTTCTTCTACATGTGACGTAATATCCGCAAGCAGCCCTACTTTAATCAAGCTGCCCATATCAGGATTATCAGCCAATACCAAATCTGGCAAATCTTCCTCCGATTGTGCAAAAGACAACATCTTTATAAAATCCACCATAGGCACATATTCCCATGAAACCTTATATTCCTGCTGCGATTTGTTAAAACCGTCAGTCAGCTTATCCAATCCTTTTTGCTGCGCCTGCGTCTCATAGTAAGACCAAAACGTCAGCTCCTGGGGTTTCTCCTCTTTCGCTGCCTTGTTATCCTCTGTTATTTCTTCTGGTTTTACCCCGCATCCCATTATCCCCATTATCCCCATCACGAAAAACAGTATCATTAATCGAAACAAATCTCTCTTTTTCATATATGCCTGCCATAATTTACCGGTACTCCGCCGGTGAAATCCCTGTTACCTCCTTGAACACTTTTGTAAAATAATTGGAATTACTGTACCCGCATTTCCTGGCAACTTCATAAATTTTCATATCGGAAGATTTCAGCAGACGTTTGGCATGGCTGATTCTGAATTCCTTCAAAAATACAGAGAAATTCATGCCCATCTCCCGCTTAAACAACATACTCAGGTATTCTGGCGTGATATTCATCATCTCTGCTGTCTTTTCCAGGCTAATCCCTTCCCAGTAATGCGTCCTGATGTACTCTAATGTCCGGTTGATTGTATAATTGCTGATGCCCTCCTTCATCTTCCTGTCGCAAATCTCATCCCCGTATTTCATAAGGATTTCGTATATTTCCGTCCTGGTGTATGCCATGAGCACACCCTTTAAATAATTCTTCTCCTGAAGGCTGTCATATGCTTTGCGGTTAATTTCCTTAGCAATATCCATCATCCTGGTAATCAGCTTTACCGTTCCATAACGAATCTCTTCCGCTCCATGCTCTTCCGAGATTACCTGTTCCAAGAATTCATCAATGCCTGCCTTCATTTCCTCGTAATTACAGCTCTCAAGGGCTGAAAGGATTCTGCGTTCAGCCTGAATGGGATATTTTAATTCCTTGATAGGCTCCCCCGCAAATTTTTCCACATAAAGCAGCCCGCAGCTTTCTTTTGTAAAATAACCAAAAAGCGCTTTCTGTATTTTCTCATAGCACAATTTCCACTCTTCTATTGTCTCGCAGGTATCCATACAAAGGGGAATTTCTTTTTCTTTTTTCTGATATTTATACCTTGCCATCTCATCAAAGGAATCCGCAAATGCCAGGATTTCTTGCCTTATCCCTTTAAAAATTAAAAGCCTAAGATGGATGCGCTCTTCCCATGCGTCCAAAAATTCCAAATCTGTAAACTGGCGCTTGATACTGCGCAAATGGTATTCCATTTCTTTTAAGTCTTCTTTTTTTAAGTTGCCAAAATATCCGGCGATAATACCATATATTTTTCCTTTTTCTTCTTTAAAAATATTTTTTAAAGCTTTCTGTGCCTCCTTCTGCTCATGTTCCGTGCCAAAAAAATACTCACGCGCATAATTTTCCGGTTTTTTTACAAACTGAAAACGGCTCTCCATGTGTTTATTCTCTATGCGATCTAATGTTTCCTGCAATGCATCTACAGAAACCGGCTTTAACAGATATTCTTCTACCCCAACCCTTAAGGCCTTCTTGGCATATTCAAATTCCGCATATCCGCTGATAATTATACTGTATATGTCCACGCCTTGCCCCTTAAGGCTTTCCAGCATATCAAGCCCATTCATCCCATTCATGCGGATATCCGTGATTACTAAATCCGGATGGTTTTCTTTGATAAATTCCATTCCTTCAACAGCATTTTTACAGGTTCCGATTACCGTATGCTCTGTCGCAGCGCTAATCATTTTCTCCAATCCATCCCGAATTGCAATTTCATCTTCTACAATCACAATCCTCATTCCATCACCTTTTTCTATATAATCTTTTTTGAACCCCCTAATTAATAACCATCCCGTATACACTCTTCCCGATATTAAACCATCCTGTATGTCCTCGTTTGCCGGGAGGATAAGCTCTATAATCGTTCCCAGCCCTTCCATACTGTTAATATGCCACTCGCCTGACTTTCCATAATATAGCTGAATCCTCTCAAACACATTTGCCAGCCCTATATGCTCTGAGCGGCTCCATTCCCTGTCGCCCTGGCTATAAAACCCAACCTTGTCTTTATCCATGCCAACGCCGTTATCCTCTACAATCACATGAATCCTTCCATGCTGCTGTGCAAAACCAATATCTACACAGAGCATCCCACCTTCCATATCTTTCAGACCATGTATGATCGCATTCTCTACAATAGGCTGTACCAAAAGTTTATATATTTTAATGTGCCTGACACCCCTTTCAACATTAATCTTGAATTCAAAAGAATATCCATACCTGAGCTGGTACAAAGACACATAAGCTTTCAACCATTCTTCCATCTCTGCAATTTCTACCTGCTCATTGCTCTGGTTTGTGCTGTAACGCAGGATAGATCCCAGGTTGCTTATCATTTTACTGATTTCAAATTCATTGTCCCTGACTGCCATCCAGTTAATGGCGTCTAAGGTATTATAAAGGAAATGGGGATTAATCTGCGCCTCTAAAGCCTTGATTTCCGCCTGGTTCTTTTTCTTGGAAATCTTCTCAACTTCTTCAATCAAAGTACCTATCCTTTCTACCATATGGTTAAAATTATCCCCAATCTTCCCCAGTTCATTCTGCCTGTCCACCTCGATACGGACATTCAGGTTCCCTTCATTTATTTGTTGGATTCCATCTAAAATTCTTTTCAGGTAATCAAAATAATAGCGGTTTGTAGAATTAATGAACAAAAGGACGGCAAGCACATCCGCTGCCAGCAAAAACCAATAGATTGCCTGGAGCACATTGATTTCATGCATCATAGCATCCTGGTTATATACATTATGGAAAAGCCAGCCGGTATCTTCATCCCTGTAATAGTTACTGTAAAGGGTATCACCCTCAAACATATTTTGGGAACGGATAAATTCCAGCACATCTTCCTGCACCGTCATTTTCTTGCCAATCTGGCTCGTATCCGGGAAGGAACACACAAAACCATAAGTATCTGTAATAAAGTTGACGCTCTGGCTGTCCTCCCCCATCGTCCCATTGCAAATATAATCCAACTCTTCCTGTTCTATTCCGATTATCAAAGTTGCAACTACGCCCTGCTCTAAATTCTCTGTGTTATATAATTCCTTTCCCAGAAAAAACAAGGACTCTACTTTTCCTCCTGTAAAAAGATTTTGCGTAGGGATTAAGACAATCTCTTTTTTACCATGTGTCTCCTGATATGGGACAGTTAAACGCAGGTCGTCATAATCACGCCAGATATTGTCTAACGCAGAGCCGCTTTGCACATCATAAGTAATGCTCTCCCCGGTACGGCATATTAAGCTGATGCTGCGGATTCCTCTCTTGTTCTCCACAAATTGCTTTAGCCTTTCATTTAAGAGATAGAACAAATATGCCTGTTCTGCGTCATCTGCCTTGTGATATTTCTCCAGATTACGGATGATTTCTTTATCCGAATAGATTTGATAGACGGTATCTTTATAGGATTCAAGCTTTAAGGTGAATTTTTCGGAAACCTGCAGCAGATTGTTATAAATTTGCTCATTTACATGCCGATTCATTTCAGAAATGCTGATTCTGACATAAACAACCTGTAACAGGAGGACAGGAAAGAGAAACATGCATAAGCTGATAACTAAGAACCTCCGAAAACTCAAGTCCCTATATCTTTGTATGATACCTTTCCTGTCCTTTTTCATTGATAATTCCGCCTTTTATTCCCGCTTTTTACTTTTATTTGCTTTTATTTACTTTCTGATTGTTACTTTTTTGGCAGCGCTCATTTTGCCAAGCACTTTCCTGCCTGTGGAATCTTTGCTATATGCCTGTACGCCGACATAATAAGTCCCCTTTTTAAGCTTAGTTAAAGTTTTCTTTAAAGACGTCGTGTATGTGCTTCTTTTGGATTTTGTCAGTTTCTTATTCTTAGCGTAAGTAATCTTATACCCATCTGCGCCTTTCAGCTTCTTGATGGTTACAAGCGCTTTTTTCCCTTTCTGTGCTTTTACCGATTTAACAGAAGCCTTTCCTACCTTCACCTTATTCCATTTCGCCTGCAAAGTAAGGTTTTTTGTGACCTTGCTGTTGAATGAATATTTCTTTGTGCCGTAATACCAGCCCTTGAAGGTATATCCTTTCTTCTTGGGAGCTGATGGCGCAGATATTTTATTCCCCTCCTTCACCGTCTTAACCAAGTTTGCCTTGCCATTATTATAGACAAATTGGACGGTATAATTCTTTACTACAGGTTCCGGGTCCGGTTTTTCCGGTTCCGGTTTCTCTGGTTCCGGCTTTTCCGGCTCCGGTTTCTCCGGCTCTGTCCCTGGATAAGTGTAGTTATCCGGCACTGTCCCATTTTCCCAGGGAGATGGCATATATTGATCTGATACATATACCTTAGCCATAAAATCGTATGCTGCCTTGTCGTAAGCTTTCAGCTCAGCCCTAGTGTTAATTGGACCACGCACGCCATCCCAATTCCCATCATAAGTATCATCCATAACATTGAACCACATAGCGCTCAAAGTTGCGAAATACTCGTCTTTATTGCTCCCTGCGTAAGAATTTGCCCATTTACCGGAAGCAATAGATGTATTATAAATATTTAAAAATTCTGCCTGCTGCTGTTCACTTAGCCCGTAATTATAAACAGTATGGCCAAACTCGTGGATAAGGATTGACTCATTCTGGTAACCTGTCGTGTAGTCGCCAATCCTTAAACGCAGGACATTTGCGTCGCGGATGGAAGCGAGCTGGGTCCCGCCAAACCCTTCTACATATAGATAATTTTCATCATATTCAAAGCGGTGCTCTGGGATATCATAAGCAATCTCACCTTCGCCGTAGATTCCTAACATGCAGCCTGCCGCTCCCATACGCTGGGCGATAGTATTATTGGAAAGGAGCACTTTCATCATGGCCTCGGCAGTGTCCATTGCCTCATCACGCACCTTTGCCGTCCCCAAAATGCGAACGCCGCAGTCCAGCTTCCTTTCTTTCTGATAGAAAGGAACATAATCCTTCACAGAAACTGTCTGTTCCGGCACATATGCATTGGATGATTTGCCTTTTACTTTATTGCCCTTAACCGTCACCTTAATATCTGGAAGGTTCGTGAGGTTAGTAATCGGCCGTTCTAGGCGGATTGTCGTCTTGGGGCTGTCAGGGTTCCTAGGGTAAAAACTGTTCCTGCCATTATAGTAGACAACACCTTTCGCCTCGCTGTTATAGTATTCCCAACAATAATAATAAATAGGGCTGTCTTTTCCGTCTACCGTAACCGAATAATTCTGTTCCTGCTTTACGATTTTGCCATCTACATACTGGCTTTCCACCCAGCCTGCCCCTGTCATATCTTCGCTCCAATAAATCTCAATGTCACGGTCATTGATAAGCTGCACCTTCAAAATGGTAGGGACATTGTCCGCCGCTTTCGCGTCCACATGGAAACATAATGTCATCAAAAACATCAAAAGAAATACAAAAAACCCCTGCCCCCTCAAACCGGCTGTGGATTTACCACATTTTTTTCTTTCCAGCATTTGCCTTCCTCCTTTTTTATATTAATACCTATCCCTGCAATTGAAGCAGCTTCGTCTTTAATTCCCCTTCCAGGCGCTGCATCTCCAATTCCGCTTCCTTGCGCTTCTCCTTCCCTTCCATCTGGATGCGCATGACTTCGTCTAATGTGGAAATCAACGACTCATTCGTCGAGCGCAAAGTTTCCATATCCACAATGCCTCTCTCTGATTCCTTCGCCGTCTCAATCGTTGCCATCTTTAACTTCTCAGCATTCTTTTTTAACAACTCATTTGTGAAATCCGTTACTTCCCTCTGCGCCTTCGAGGCCTGGACGGAATGCTCCACGCCCATGGCAAGCACCATCTGGCTTTTCCACAAAGGAATCGTATTGACAATCGTAGACTGGATTTTTTCCACCATTATTGTGTCGTTATTTTGCACCAAACGAATCTGGGGAGCCGTCTGGATGGAAATCATACGGGTCAGCTCTAAATCATGGATTTTCTTCTCAAACCTTGTGCAGAGTGAGTCAAGGTCCTTCGCTGCCTGGGCATCCTCCGGCAAGCCGGACTTATTCGCCCGCTCTAAAAGAGCCGGAAGCTCCGTCGTCCTCACCTGTTCAAGCTTGCGTTTCCCTGCAAGGATATACATGGACAATTCCTTAAAATAAACTTTATTCTGCTCATACATTTTGTCCAGGAGGGCGGCGTCCTTTAATAGCTGCACCTGGTGTCCCTCCAAAACCTTGCAGATTTTGTTGACGTTCACCTCAGCCTTATCATACTTCGTCTTCAAAGCGCTCAGCTTCTGGGTGGATTTTTTCAAACGCCCAAAAAACCCTTTCTCCTCTTCTTCTGCATTAAAACCTTTTAGCTCTGATACCACGTCAGTAATCAATTCCCCGATTTCACCCAAATCTTTCGTCTGGACGTTCGCCAGCGCTTTTTCAGAGAAATCAGCCATCTTTTTCTGGGTTCCTGCGCCATATTGGAGAATAATATTGGTATTGTTCAAATCAATCTGGCTGGTGAACTGTTCCACCATGCGCTGCTCTTCCTGCGTTAATACCGGCTCTTCCATCAAAGACGCCTCCTGCTGCGCTTTTACCTCAGCCGCTGGCTCTTTATCCGCAAACGGCTCTAATGTAAGGGTCGGCGTTTCCGTAAACTCCATAAATTCTTCACTCATCTCATTCTCCTTTCAGTTTCCAGTCTTCATTGCCGGCAAGTCCCTCCTGCGCAAGCATCGTATGTAGCACGGATATATCTGCAGACACATCCCATGCCACTTCTTCAAACAGGCTGTCCAACAATCTCTCAAATGCCTCGTTTAAAGTATCTAATGTTTTCTCTATCTCCATCTTAGAGGATTGGATATTCTCCCCCTGTACAGGCTGCTCGTCAAGGTTTTGGTATGCTTCCAGCAATTTAACTGTAGTAGGAAGGTAATATTCCATCATTTTATCAATGTCTTCTAAGGAATCCGGGTCTTCCCCCACCCTGTCAAATATTTTCTGGATTAACATCTCCATATGGGAAATCTTGCCGGATATCCCTTCTTTTAAAATTGCTTCATTGCACGCCCTAATCTTACGAATATACTCCTGCCCTTTTTCCATAACCTTTTGCATTTGTGCGTTTTCTGCCGCTGCCTTAGGCTCTTCCTTCTTTTTGAGCTGTTCCGCTTTCTGCTGCTCTATCCGCTGTTTCCTGATATCTTCGTATTCGCGGTATGTGTCATGGCTGACAATCAGGCAGGTATTTTCTTCATCCAGGTGTCCCTGGACAAACCATCCTTTGCCAATCATTTTCTTAATATCTCTCACCACATAGGAAGCAGGTTTCCCACTCAGCTCAGCCAGTTCCTTGATATTGCAGTAAGTCCTTCCCCCTAATCCTTTGATATAAGTCTGATACCTCTTCATAGAAGAAAGCATGCGGCTGCCAGTCCCTGTCATTATGGCGCTGCACGCCAAAAAAGGCAGGAGTATAGACAAGGCAATGCGGATTCCTACAGGGAAGCCCCCCAGGAATAATGATACCAAGCATAGAACCAGGACCGCTATGCCAAGCCCTGCGTTAAGTATACAGCCGCAAATTGTAAGTGTCCATCCTCCAGCTTTAACCCCTGTATTCCTGCGGAAAAAGCCAGACGCCATAAAATCTGCTTTACGCACCCGCACAGCCGATGTCCCAGGATTATTATCCTTATTCGGCACATCAGGCGGCTTAGGTTTCTCATATTCATCGTGGGCATCTGTTTTATACCAACGGTAATTCTTCCTGCCCCATTCTTTATTGACCGCTTTTTCTGCCGTGCGAAGCCCTTGCCGGATGTTCCCTACAGCCTCGTTGACTGTGTTGGTAATTGATTTATTTAATTGATTAAAATTCTGGGAGTTCACAGCGTCTTCTACAATGTGCTGCACATCCCTGCCCAATTTCTCCCAATCCGGATTCATATTTTCTCTCCTGATTCTTTTTCCCCATTTTAAAAATTGATAACATACTAGTATTATCCAACATTCTTCCAGCAAAATCAATATTTTTTTCATTTCACTAAAAATGGGAAAGTATGTTATAATCTAATATCGTAAGATAACAACTAACATAATTTCTATCAACACGGAGGTTTATATGAAAACATCGGCGGATTTGCGCGAATTACTAAACCGGATTGACCACAAAGGCTATCCGGCATACAAAGATACCAGAGGGAGCTGGCAGTTTGAAGGCTATACATTATCGATCGACCATGTACAAGGGGACCCCTTTGCGGCTCCTTCTAAAGTCAGCGTCCATGTACCGGGGAAACTGGCGGGTTTCCCTACAGAACTTTACGATGAAAAACACAAACAGGTTGCCCTGCAGGATTACCTTATCCGGCAATTCTCCAGGCAAGTACAAGCATTTACCTTCAAGGCAAAAGGCTCGGGCAAAAGCGGATTAATCTCTGTCAGCCGCTGTGGACAGGAAATTTTAGAGCGCACTGCCTGTGAAATTGATAAAAACGGCGTCGTCAGCGTACGCATGGAAATTGGCTTCCCTGCCAATGGAAGGACCATCAACGCAAGGGAACTTTGTAAAATTTTATTTGAATTCCTTCCGGGCTGCGTTAAAAAATCTTTGTATTACCGGGCTTTAGACGCAAAATCAGTACAGAAAAATAAAGAGCTGGCAGAAGACCAGCAATTTATCCGCCAAGAGCTAACAAGGTTAAAGCTGGCAGCATTTGTAGCAAATAATTCTGTTTTGCCCAGGGAATCAGGTGTCTCCGACCGTCCTATGAAGGGCGCCGTTCCCTTCCTTTCCCCAAAATCTATGGAGCTGACGTTAACGCTTCCCTACCATGGGGATATTACCGGCATGGGCATCCCACAGGGCATTACCCTTGTAGTAGGCGGCGGCTACCATGGAAAATCTACCTTATTAAAAGCGCTGGAACTCGGCGTCTATAACCATATTGCCGGAGACGGCAGGGAGTATGTAATTACCGATGGGAGCGCTATGAAAATTCGCGCAGAAGACGGCAGGAGCATCAAGCAGGTGGATATTTCCATGTTTATCAACAACCTGCCCAACCATAAAGACACCCTACATTTCTGTACAGAAGACGCCAGCGGCAGCACTTCCCAGGCAGCAAATGTCGTAGAAGCTATGGAGACAGGGACGAACCTTCTTCTAATTGACGAAGACACGAGCGCGACAAATTTTATGATTCGTGATGAACTGATGCAGCGGGTTGTCAACCGCAGTTCAGAACCAATTACGCCTTTTATTGACCGTGTACAGGAATTATCCGAAAAACGCGGGATTTCCACTATCCTGGTAGCAGGAAGCTCTGGCTCCTATTTCCATAAAGCAGACTGCATCATCCAGATGGACCATTACCTCCCCAAGGATATTACCAGTTTTGCCAAAGAAGAAGCGGCGGCTTTCCCATTGCCGGAAGAACCTGTGTCCTTGGCCTCTGATCCTTCTTATCAGAGAATCGTCAAAGCAGATGGGGCTTTTCGAAAAAATGACCGCATCAAGATTAAGACCCAGGGAAAAGACTCCATTGTTATTAACCGTGACACGATTGACCTTCGCTATGTGGAGCAGCTTACCGATACGGAGCAGCTTGGCACGCTGGGCCAATTGATGAAATATGCGCAGCTCAACCTTTTTGACGGCAGGCGCACGCTTAGGGACGCGGCGGAAGAACTTTGGAAAATATTAGATACAAAGTGGATTCCTGCCATCTGCGGAGGAAGCTATGTCCCCGGCGGGTTTGCAATGCCCAGAAAACAAGAAATCTATGCCTGCCTGAACCGCTATCGCCAGCTACGGCTTTAAGAGGATCAAAAACCCCGCTGCAAGCAGCGGGGTTTTAGATTTATTCTTATTTAACGGTAACTTTACACTTTGCCTTTACCTTCGGGTTTGACTTGCTGGTAACGGTAATCGTAGCCTTTCCTTTCTTCTTAGCCACGATCTTCCCTGAACTGCTGACAGTCGCCACTTTCTTATTGCTGCTCGTATAAGTGACTTTCTTGTTCGTCGCATTCTTAGGCAGAACTGTAGCTTTCAGCTTATAGCTCTTTTTGGGCTTGAGGCTTTTTGTCTTTGCGCTAAGTTTTAAGCTCTTAACCGGATTCACTACCTGGATAGTGACTGTCTTCTTGATGCTTCCAACTTGTGCCGTTACCTTTACCTTACCAACCTTCTTCTTCGCTTTCAAGGTTGCTGTCGTCCCCTTGGCTTTGATTGTAGCATACTTTGTGGAATTAATTGTCCACTTCACAGACCCTTTTAAGTTCGTCAGCTTCGCTTTCAGCTTAAGGCTCTTGCCCGTTGCCAAGTCCGAAGCCCCAGTAATTGTGAGGGCCGGTTTCTTTACCGTAACCTTACAGGTCGCTTTCAGACTGCTGTTAATTTTACTGGTAACGGTAATGGTTGCTGTCCCTTGTTTCTTCGCTGTCACCTTGCCGGTTTGATCGACTGCTGCAACAGAAGGGTTGCTGGATTTCCAGGTTACTGCCTTATCAGCGGCATTGGCGGCCGTCACCGTACAGGTAAGTTTTGTGCTCTCCCCTACAGACATGGACTTCGTCGTGGGGCTTACCTTTATTCCGCTGACAGATATAAATTTGATGACAAGCTTGTAGTCTGCTTTCGTCTCATGGTCTTCTGCAAATACCTGGAGGCTCACCGTAGTGTCCCCGCTTCCCAACGTAACCCTCTTCGCTTTCCTGTCATCCGTCAATGTCCCATCTACATAGAGCAGGCCATATTCATCTTCTAAGTCTGTCTTAACCTCTACCTGCTTCGTTCCTTTGGGGACAACTAATTGATACCCGTCTTGTGTCTTGCTGAAAGTTCCTATATCGGAAGTAAGTTTCTTAATTCCTGCATTGTGGCTGTATTCAGTCATGGTGCTTGCATTCTTGCAAAGTTTCGGAGATTCCTCACCTTCCTTGCCGCTGAATGAAATCCTTAGCACATCCCTGACTTCCACCTCGCCTGTAGTATCGTTTTTCAATTCATAAGGCTGGGCTGTTGCGGCAACTTCGGAGGGAATTTCATACCTGACTGCATAGAAATCTTCTTTTCCCTGATAATTTAGCGTATCTGTGGCAATCACTGTACCTCCAACCTTGATTACCATTGTCTTGCCGTTATCCTCCTTGGCATATTGGCAGCTTAAATAATTCTTCTTGCTCTTATCCACTTTAAACAGATAGGAAAAACTTCCCCCTACATTAGCATAACGGGTTAGCTCCCTCATGCTTCCGGTAGAGCCTGCCCCCTCCTCAGCCATACATGGATAAGTATCTTTATCCCCTTCCGTCTGCGCTCCATAACCGATGCCGACGCCGCTCAGATTGACACGGGCGTCACGGCCAGCTTCTTTGGAAGTTATAATCTGCTGCTGTATAACCTCCGGGTCTAATTCATGGAACAGCCAATAAATGCCATATCTTTGGTCTGTAATCTTATGGTATGGCGTAAACTTCAAATCCTGCTCGCCGCCCCAATCTGTCCCTGTCAAAGTAAAAGTCAAGGAATCCTTATCTTTTATCAAGTACTTTTCAATATTAGCAATGTATTCTGCAACAGTGTCTTCTGCCAATACATTCAGGTTTTCCGAACTTAAAGTCCCCTGGTTGGAAGTGCCGCCATAACCGGCGTTGGTAGTCCTCTTTTCCCCATTGACAATCTTGGTCTTGCAGACGTCACACTGCACGCCAATTTGATAAACGGCCCTTTCATCATCTAAGCCAAGTTCCGCCGCTAAAACGATCGGCCCATACTTAAATCCATAAGTCGTCCCCGCATTATCCTGCAAGGTATAAGCCTGGATGCCCATTGGCAACGTCAGCTCAACTTTGTCATTTGTCTTCCATGTCCTGTTCAAGGAAATATAGCCGTTGCTAATCACTGCATTCTGTGCTGCGCCATTTACCTTTACAGTCGGGGAGCCAACCGTCCAGTCAGGCACACGCAAGCGTAAATCAAAGGCTGAGCTGGTTTTTCCATTTAAAAGCTGTACTGTAAACGACGCGCTATCCGTATTGGGAATCTCCGTCTCCTGCTTTAAGGTTACGTTTTTGTCGTTCCAGGTCACGTCAGAGCTGGTATACTGGTTGACAATCAGCTTATCCCCTGTATGGTAGTAGAAACTATCGCCTAATTTTGTAAAATTCTCAAGCCCTGTCCCGGTACAGCACCAGAAAAAGTTCTTTTCCAAATCCGGGTTACAGTATACCTTGAAATACCCTGTCGCCATAGGCTGGAAATAAGTCGTCATGCCCGTCTCTTCATTGACGCTCGCCATAATTGCGTTGATAAAAGTATTTTCATAGTAATCTGCATATTTCTTATCGCCCGTGATACGGTACAATTCCCTCGTTAATTTCAACATATTATGGGTATTGCAAGTCTCACAATTACAATGGGATCTCTCCAAATCCAGGATATTATCCGCTCCAAAGAATTCACATTCACTATTGCCGCCAGTGATATAAGTGTGCTCTTCTGTTATCAATTTCCAGAATGCTTCCGCATACTGAAAATATATATCCTCATTTCCTTCATCCTTCAATGCACGGTAACGGTTCAATGCGCCCATAAATTTAGGGATTGTGCAATTGGCATGTAAACCATTCAGCACATTGGGCTGTCCAGCAAGCACTCTTTCAAACAAACTTGTCTCATCAAATTTATGCCCCGCATCTGAAAAATGCCCTGCATCCGCATAACCTTTTGCCTTTGCATATTTGTACAATTCATAAAGACATTCATTCATGCCACCATATTCTACGCCCAGCACACGCCTCTGCACGTTGGCGTCCCACTTGGAAGTCCTGTTATAAATCCATTCTCCCAAATCCTCCGCTACCAACAAGGCAGTTTCATTGCCCGTTAATTTATAGGTTTCCACCAATCCATTGACAATCTTATGCATGGTGTACCATGGCACCCAGGTATCGCTTGTCGTACCCTTTTCCAACAGGTTAAACTGACGTTCCGGGTCATTTACATTCGCCATAGTGGCGCCAAAGATAAAGCCTGTACCAAGCTTTTCCTGGCAGTCCTTCAATTCTGTGATGATATAATCCAAACGCTGGCTCAGCGTAAAGCCATCTTCCCCTGCAACATCTCCATAACCGTTTGCGATGCCTTGCGCTGCCGCTGCCAGATAATGCCCCATCGTATGTCCGCCAATGCGGCTGTTCTCCCATCCTCCGGGATAAGGCTTCGTAGCGCCGCTGCCATCATTATGGATATCTTTTTCTTTAATCTCAGCGGCTTTATACCCTGCGGTCAGACGGAAATTATATAATAACCTGTCCGGGTCAAATTTATTGAGGAATTCCACATCCTTCGCCGCAACATTATTATAATAATCATCATTGATGGCAACGTCCGCATAGGCAAATTCCTGAAGCTCGCTCATATCGCTCAGCGCCAATACCTTTACTGGAAATTCCTTTGTCATGGAAAACTGCCCATTATAAGAAATTGTTGCTGTCAAGGTTACCGCAACGTCTGATTTTCCTACTGCCGGCCTCGTAACTTTTCCGTCAGAAGAAATAACCGCTTCATTGGAACTGCTCCAGGTAATTGTCGTATCATTTGCCCCTTCTTTTGGAAGCTCAATATCCGACATAAACTCTGTGGCATTCAATGTCAGGGATGTATAATCGCTGCCAACCTTTTTCCTGATTTCATCTTCAGTCGCTTCCTTGTATGTAGTAATCAAAATATAGCAAACATTAATTGCTTTATTGGCGTCCGTCGTCCCTCTTAAATTAACAGTCAGCTCGCCATCTGTCACATCAACGACTTTCTTGGCAGGCTTCTGTGCAGACGCTTCCATTCCTTCTTTTAAAGTAACCTGGGTATCTTTCCCGTAATTAAGATAAGCATTGGGGGATTTTGACACGCCCCATGGATCGGCACAGCAGACTGTGACTTCATATTTGCCGTTCTCCACTTCGAACTTATAGTCCATGTAACGTTCCTGAATGCCATTCTCAAACTGGTTCTTCGTGTAACGGTTCGATTTTGTCTTTGCTACGTCCTTATTCGCCTCATTGCTCTCATAAGGCCAGGTATTATCAGTGCTTACGCCACCTTTATTACATGCCCCGTTCTTCAGCGGGTCGCTGACCGTGTCAACAACACCCCACTGATAGCCGGTTACCGGATCTTCACTATATACCTGGTCCGTAACGCTGTTATGCGTCCCCAACTGGTCGCCGTCGCTGACCGTATTGACGACATAGTCTCCGCAATCCACAAAATAAACGATAGAGGAATCCTCCCTTTCCGCCGGGGCTGCCGCCATCACTGACCCCATGCCCACATTAGGCAGAGACGTGATACAAACTGCCGCTGTAAGGCAAATCGCCGCCGCTTTTTTGCAAAAGTGCAAAATGTTGGTTTTTTGCTTCATTTTTGTCTCCCTTCTATAAAATTTTATTTTTTGTAACTGTAATTATATAAAATTTTCCACAAAAAAACAACTCTGATATCTGCTTCATTCTATAAAAATAACAAAAAAATCTACATCCAATCTGCACTATGGACGACAAAGCCGTCTACAGCGCAGACGATATTCTATGTGGACGACAAAGCCGTCTACAGCGCAGGCGATATTCTCTATTTTCCTCACCGTTGGATTGCTTTCCTTTGCTGCCCTTTTAACAATGAGAAAAATTCATCCTCCGGCATAGGCTTTGCATAATAATACCCCTGTACCTGGTCGCAGCCGATTTTCTGCAGTAATTCTACCTGCTCCTTTGTCTCCACTCCTTCAGCAAGAAGCCCTAGGCGCAGTTTTTCAGCCATTGCGACAACCTGTTCTAAGATTAAACGCCCTTTGTTTGATACTATCATATTCTCTATAAACTTTTTGTCGAGCTTAATAACATCAAACGGCGTCTCTAACAGAATATTCAAAGAAGAATAACCGCTTCCAAAATCATCCATCAATAACGTAAATCCTTCCTCCTTTAGCTGAAATGCCTTCAAACTTATTTGCTGGTCATCCGCTGATTCCGTAATTTCCAGCTCCAACAATTCCTTAGGTATACCTTTTTCTTTTATCAAATCAGAAAGAACCTGAATACATTCATTATCCCGCAAATGGACCCTTGAAACATTGACTGAAACAGGACATGGCTCAAATCCCTCCTCCTGGCATTTCTTAATAAAGCAACATGCTTCTTCCCATATATAATAATCGACTTTACGGATAAAGCCATTCTCCTCTATAATAGGAATAAAGTCGTTTGGAAAAATCATGCCGCGCTCTGGGTGACGCCACCTCACCAACGCTTCCGCTCCAATAATTTCATTCTTAGCAATGCTGTACTTAGGCTGTAAATACATCATAAACTGCTTCTTTGTAATCGCAGCCTGCATATTTTCTTCTATAAATTTACGGTTATACAAACTCTCCTTAAATTGTTCGTTATAGAAAATAATATTTGTCAATACATTCTTCTTTGCAGCCTTCCTAGCCATGGCGGCCCTGTCTTCCATCTGCCGAAGCTCCATCTTTTTGTCCTCAACCATATAAATGCCATATGACATATGAAGATTCACATTTTTAAAATTATTAATCCTTACATCCAGGTCATTGATAAAACTCACCAGCTCATCTTCTTTTTCATATTCTGCCACAACCATAAATACGTCG
The DNA here is from genome assembly GCA_949879775.1 of uncultured Lachnospiraceae bacterium. Taxonomy (GTDB): domain Bacteria; phylum Bacillota; class Clostridia; order Lachnospirales; family Lachnospiraceae; genus Petralouisia. The sequence goes on along the minus strand of CATLBW010000027.1, from coordinate 1,247 downwards.
CTGCGCAAATTAATAAAATAACGCTTACCATCACAGGCTTGTTTTAACTGTCCTTTTATAAAATCTAAAATTTCATCTCCAAACTTCTCACCATAAGAATCATTGATAATTTTAAATTTGCGGATATCAAACTGTATAAACCCGATGTCCTTTGAAGATGTGAACAGTAATTGATTGACATTCCTGCGGAAATGCCGCAGCCTGCTCATTTTCTCCACTAAAACCTGCATCTCATCCTCCTTGGGAATGTCTGCAAGGTCTATGTTTCGCTCTGATACATATTTCAAATGGTCTGCCAGCATATCTTCTAAGATTTCTATGCTGACACTAAGCGCCTTCGGGCATTTTTGTAATATTAACCCTTCCTTACGGATAACCGCCATATCCTGGGGATTTGAAATATCTTTTCCCAGGATGTCCCTGCATTCTGTAACACCGCCCATCTGCTCCGTGAAACGCTTGATAAATTCATCTGTCTTCTTATTTCCATATATTTCATGTTCCCTGTCCTGGGCGTCATAAAAGCCGATTGCCATCCCCAGGACCAACATAGACGCCGTAATGCATCCACAGACCCCACCCTGGCGCATTCCGCCACCAAAACATGTACTAATCTTAAAAGCAGTCTTCAAATCTAACCCAAAATCATCGGCAAATGAACCAAACAATGCCTGCGAACAATGGTATTGCTGATGTAAAAGCTGCTCTGCTTTTTCTTTATGCGTCATACTGCACCCCGATTCCGTTTGTAATTTATATAACACCTCGACAATAATCATGCCATAGGTTATATTTTGTTATCATGAATTGCTCTAACCACGGAAAAACCTATAACACATTATAGCACAAAACTATTACCATGTGGGAACTGATTTGACGATTACATGCTTTAATGATGTAACTTTACACTCTCTGTTAAATCCGCTATAATGATCATAGTAATTTAAAACTGCATCAATCAAAAAGGCGGTGATGATATAGAGGTAATAGAAATGAACAATGGAGAAATCATACAGAAAGGTATTGAAGATTTTAAGAATATTCAACGACATATGCTTATAGCAAAAGAAGAGAATGCGATCAAAACATATGCCAGCTTAAAGGATGATTATATTTCTTTAAAGGTAGTGTAAAATAAAGTGTGTAAGTTAGAAATACAACAAATCTAACTGCACGCTTTATTTTTCTGTATAAGGTGTGCTACACTCAAAGAAAGGATGATGAAAAGGATGGGTACAGCAGTTATG
>CATLBW010000026.1 GCA_949879775.1 uncultured Lachnospiraceae bacterium | reverse complement strand
TGGCGAGCATGTTCTTCTATGCACAGGAAAATTAGATCATACCAATAAGCCCAGTTGTAAAATCTGTTAAAACGCCTAAAAAGATTGAAAAGAAGGTTAGATTCCTTACTTTAGAGGAACAGGATAAATTCTTAAAGGCAGCAGAGGGGACAAGCAATTATTATCAGTTTGCTTTGATTTTGCAGACGGGATTACGGACTGGCGAGATGATTGGGTTAAAATGGGAAGACATAGATTTCCGAAAAAGAACAATCAGCGTCAAACGAACAATGGAATTTCGCTATGGCGATCAGGAGTTTCGCATTGGAGAACCGAAAAGCAAAGCTGGCTACAGAACAATTCCAATGACACAAACTGCTTATGATATTTTGAAAGCAAAGGAAAAGGAAAGACATACGATAAAAGTATTGGATTTCAGGTACAAGGATTTTGTGTTTATTAATAGAAAGGGTATGCCTACGAAAAACTCTACCTATGATTCTGCGATATACAAGATTGTGGATAAAGCAGGTATCCCTAGATTTTCGATGCATACATTAAGACATACCTTTGCGACAAGAGCGATAGAAGCAGGAATGAAACCTAAAACCCTTCAGGAAATACTCGGTCATGCAAATATAGGTGTCACAATGAACCTGTATGTACATATAACCGAGGATGAGAAAGAAAAAGAAATTAAGAAGTTTGAACAGGCATTCAAGATTGGCTGATGGTGCGAAAATGGTGCGGAGGTCAACTGAAAAATGCTTGAAACCCTTGAAAATAAAGGAGATGTGAGAATATTATGAAACTAGGCATCGTGGGCTTGCCCAACGTAGGAAAAAGTACATTATTTAACTCTTTGACAAAGGCTGGGGCTGAATCTGCCAATTACCCGTTTTGTACGATTGACCCCAATGTGGGGATTGTGACAGTGCCGGACGAACGGTTGAAGAAGCTGGGGGATTTGTACCATTCTAAGAAGGTAACCCCTGCCGTCATTGAATTTGTGGATATTGCGGGGCTTGTCAAGGGAGCAAGCAAAGGCGAGGGGCTGGGCAACCAATTCCTGTCCAATATCCGGGAGGTGGATGCGATTGTCCATGTCGTGCGTTGTTTTGAGGACAGCAATATCGTCCATGTGGACGGCAGCATCAACCCGGTGCGCGACATTGAGACGATCAACCTGGAATTAATTTTTTCTGATATAGAAATCTTAGAGCGGAGGATTGCCAAGACCAGTAAGGGCGCCCGCATGGACAAGGCCTTGGCAAAGGAGCTGGAGCTTTTGCAGCGTGTGAAAGCGCATCTTGAGGACGGCAGGCTTGCCAAGAGTTTTGAGACCGAAGATGAAGATGAGCAGGGATGGTTTGCAGGTTATAACCTGCTGACCGCTAAGCCGGTAATCTATGCGGCAAATGTGTCAGAGGATGATTTGGCGGATGACGCCGCAGGCAATGCTTTTGTGCAGGAAGTAAGGAAGAATGCCGCCGAAGAGGGTTGTGAGGTATTCGTGGTTTGCGCCCAGATTGAGCAGGAGATTGCAGAGCTGGACGATGAAGAGAAGGCTATGTTTTTGGAGGAGCTTGGCTTGGAGGAATCCGGCCTTGAGAAGCTGATTAAGGCAAGTTATAGCCTGCTGGGGTTGATTAGTTACCTGACCTCTGGGGAGGATGAGACGCGTGCCTGGACGATTAAGAAGGGTACAAAGGCGCCTCAGGCGGCAGGTAAAATCCATACCGATTTTGAGCGTGGCTTTATCCGCGCAGAAGTAGTTAATTACCAGGATTTGCTGGATTGCGGCTCCCTGGCGGCGGCGAAAGAGAAAGGTTTGGTTGGGCTGGAAGGAAAAGAGTACGTGGTCAAAGACGGTGACGTGATTTTATTCCGGTTTAACGTATAACGTCCTGTGTAAGGAACGGTTAAAAGTTATTTCTTAACAGTTCCTAACTCCGGCGATGGGTTCACAGGGGAAACCTTTTTCGGTTGGTAAAGGGGAACCATGTGGGTTGATTAGAAAGGAGTTACACAGAATGAAAACAGAAAGCAAGAGATTTTACAAATCCCTGATGGCATTGGTGCTTCCGATTACATTACAGAATTTTATCACGAACGCGGTGAATTCCGCTGACGTGTTTATGCTGGGATATGTGGGGCAGACGGAGTTGTCTGCGGTATCCCTGGCGAACCAGTTTCAATTCCTCCTGTCAGGGGTGTTCTTTGGCATTTCTTCGGCAGTAGTCATGCTTGCTTCCCAGTATTGGGGCAAGAAGGACACAAATTCCATACAGGCGGTCATGGGCATTGCAGTTAAGATTGCATTTGTAATCACGGTAATTTTGGCAATCGGTTCTGTTTGTATGCCGGAGGCCCTGATGAGGATTTATACGGCTGATGGGACCTTGGTTTCTATTGGTTCCACCTATCTGCGGATTGTGGGGGCTTCCTATGTATGTATGAGTTTTTCCCAGGTCTATCTGTGTGTACTGAGGAGTATGGAGCGGGCGCAGCTCAGTACGGCAATCAGCGCGGCGGCCCTTTTGTCGAACGTGGTGTTAAACGCAGTGTTTATCTTTGGCATTGGCGGCGCGCCTAAGCTGGGCGTTATCGGCGTCGCAGTGGGTACGACGACGGCGCGTGTGCTGGAGCTTTTGCTATGTTTGGCGGACGCGGTGCGGGGCAAGATATTCCGCGTCGATTTAAAGATTATGTTTGGTAAACACAAGCTTCTGTTTGCGGATTTCTGCAAATACTCCATACCAGCGTTAATCAATGACTTTGCCTGGACATTGGCATTTTCCATGTATTCAGTGATTATGGGGCATATGAACGCCGACGTAGTGGCGGCAAACTCTGTGGCGTCAACCGTCCGCAACCTGTGTATGATTATGGGGTTTGCGCTTGGCTCAGGAGCTTCCGTGCTCCTTGGCATAGAGATTGGCGAGGGCAGGCTTGGGGACGCTAAGCGGGATGCCAAGAGATCCTGCTATGTGACGCTTGCGATGGGAATCCTGACGGGAATTGTAATCCTGTTGCTGCGCCCGGTTGTGTTTATGTGTTTTTCGCTGACAGAGCGCGCGGCAGGGTATTTGGATATCATGCTTTGGATTAGTTCTTATTATGTAGTGGGGCAGGCGATGAATACGCTGCTGATTTCCGGCGTGTTCCGTGCTGGCGGCGATTCTAAGTTTGGCATGGTCTGCGATATCATTGTCATGTGGTGTATCAGCGTGCCTCTGGGGTTCCTCTGTGCATTTGTATGGAACCTGCCGCCGATGGTGGTGTATTTCATCCTCTGCCTGGATGAATTCTGGAAAATCCCGGCTGTATATGTCCACTATAAGAAATTTGGCTGGCTGAAAGATATCACCAGGGAATTGGAGTGATGGCCTATCGCCGGCCGGCTCATTTTTGTGACGTGCCAAATATATGGGAATGCACTTAAAGTATATTCTCATATGTTTGGCCTTATTTTTGCAATAAAATATAAAAAACTAAATATAATATATTTTTTTTCGTGCATTTCCTATAGTTTTTGGGGATGAAAAAATGAACTATGTGTGTGACAATTATGTTACATTCATAAAAATCAGGAGAATTGTGGATATTCCTTGTGGAATGTTTACAATCTCTCCCACCAAAGAAAGGAGTTTTTATAGTGAGGAAAGCACGGAAAAACAGATGGAAACGTGCCTGCGCCGCGTTTTTGGCGGCAACAATGGTAATCACCATGTACCCAGCAAACACGCAGGCAGCGACGTCGTCCTCAGCGAATGCTGATGGGACATTCAGTAATCCGGCGGTTTATGCCGATGTGCCGGATATTGACATCATACGCGTGGAAGATGCGTATTATATGGTCAGCACGACCATGCATTTATCCCCGGGATGCCCGGTGATGAAATCTACGGATCTCGTGAATTGGGAAATCGTCAATTATGTTTACGATATCCTGGGTGATTCGGACGAGATGAATTTAAGGAATGGCAAGAGCATGTATGGCAACGGCCAGTGGGCGAGCAGCCTGAAGTACCATAATGGCAAGTATTATGTAGCGTTTAACTCCAATACCACGGGAAGGGCCTACATATTCACCACGGATGATATTGAGAATGGCTCCTGGACGAAGACGGAGCTGAACGGCTTCTTCCATGATATGTCATTATTCTTTGATGACAATGGGAAGGGCTATATCCTCTATGGCGGCGGCGCGATTAAATGCGCGGAATTATCTGATGATTTCAAGAAAGTAAAGACAGAGACGGAGAAGACTTTATTTGACGTCACAAAGGACACAGGCGAGACGCATTTTACAGAAGGGCTGTTATGCGAAGGGACACATATCATGAAAAAGGACGGTTATTATTATGTGTTCAATATCGGCTGGCCTTCCGGGCATCCGCGTCTGGAAATGTGCCATAGGAGCAAGACGTTCCCCAGCACGCAGTGGGAGAGCAAGATTATTTTGGAAGCAAACTTCCAGAATAACGGCGTTACCGCAGGCGTAGCGCAGGGCGCTGTTATTGATACCCCGGACGGCAAGTGGTATGGTTTCCTGTTCCAGGACCACGGGGCAATCGGACGCTGCCCGGTTCTCACAGACTGTACCTGGAAAGACGGCTGGCCAATGCTTGGCAAGGACGGCGATGGCAAGACAGTGGAAGCTACGATGAAGCTCCCGGTTTCCGGCAGCGGCACGAAGTCCCTGGTAAAATCTGACGAGTTCTACAATGACGCGGAGCACAGGGAGTTCGAAGCGAAAGCGGCAAGCGCGGCGGCCCAAGCGCAGGAGGCGAAGGCAGTGGAAGAGCCAGCAGCAGAAGCGCAGGCAAACGTAGTGGAACAGCCGCTTAACGCCCCGGCAGCAGAAGCAGAGACAGAGATGGAGACGGTAGAGCTTATCGGCAATGGAGATTTTGAGAGCGGCAACTTTGATGGCTGGGAAGGGCTTGATAAAGGGGTGCTCGAGGTTGTGTCCGAGGATACCGAGGCCGGGACGAACAAAGTTTTGAAAGTGAAAGAGCGGAAGAACTCTTCTTCCAGCGCCAAATATGACCTGACAGGCAAGATTGAAAAAGGTACTACCTATACTATCAAATTCAAAATAAAATATGACGGCGAGAATGTGGACGCTACCAAGAAATTTGTGGGAAGGTTCCAAAATTCACCCGTTGGAGCATCTGAACCCTGGATGCACCGCCCTGAGATTGGCGAGGCATTTGAGCTTAAGAAGGGTGAGTGGAAGGAGTTATCCTTTACTTACACAGCAGCAGATCGGGTAGTAGGTGATAAAACATATGAATTTGGAACAGGCAGCAATTACTTCTTTATTGAGGGCAATGACTGGGCAAATGATGAAGTTGCAGCAGGGGCGCCGCAGACGCACTTGATGGATTATTATTTAGATGATGTATCTATCACCTATCAGAAACCCAAGGAGGGCGGCGACAAACCAGGCGACGATAACAACCCTGGTGGAGACACGTCAAGCGGCGACCTGATCCAATTGATTACAAACGGCGATGTGGAGTCGGGGACAACAGACGGATGGACCACCACCCCGGGCGAAAAAGCCTGCAATCTGGAAGCGGTAAAGACCGATAAGGCAAACGGCGAGTACAGCCTCTTTGTTTCAGGAAGAACAAGCATGGGCGCGGGCGCCAGCCAGGACATCAGCGGCAAGATGGAAGTAGGCAAGAAATATACAATTTCCGGCAAGCTGAAATACACCACCGGGCCGGCTACCAAGCAGTTCTATGTGACGATTCAGCATGGCCCGGATTACCAGTACCGCCAGAACATGATTTCCATCAATGCCAAGAAAGGCGAATGGGTAGAATTCAAGGGTGAATGGACAGCGGCTGACAAAGGCGATTTTGCCTTTTTGAAAGACCAGGTCCATGTATTTGTGGAGACTCCATGGGCAGCAAGCATCGACCAGGAAAAGGATTTGATGGATTATTACCTGGATGATTTCTCCATGACGGTCCCCAGCGACAACATGGCAGGCGACGGCTCCTTTAATTCAGGGGCAGGCGAGTGGGGCGCTTTTGAGAACCAAGGAAAGGCAGAGGTTGTAGCCAATGGACGCGGCGGGGCTGACGATAAATGCCTGAAGATTAGCGGACGTAAACAAAACTGGAACGGCGCGGGCCTTGTATTTGGCGATAAGATGACCCCAGGCAATACATACAACATTAAGGCATGGGTAAAATATGACGCGGCAACGCCGGCACAGCAGAAGTTCTATTTTACCATGAAAGGCTGTAAAGGCAGCTCGACGGAACCGAGTTATTCTTCTATGGCGGAAGGGACAGCAAAGAGCGGCGAATGGACGGAATTCACAGGCAAGTGGACGATGCCGGAGGATGCAAACAGCACGTATCCCTGGACCTTGTATGTGAATACGGATGAGAAAGGCCCGTCCTATATGGACTTCTATTTGGATGATGTAGTAATTACAGAAGAAGTGCCAGACAAAGAGCCGGCAGAGAATGGCGAGCATGATTACAACGGCTCCAACCTGGACCTTGTATGGCAGTGGAACCATAACCCGAATAACAACAATTGGTCATTGACCGAGCGCGACGGCTGGTTAAGGTTAAAGACCAGCAGCAAGGCAACCAGCCTGCTGAACGCAAGGAACACATTGACACAGAGGACCTTTGGACCGGCTTGTTCCGGCACAATCAAGATGGACGTCAGCAAGATGGAAGCAGGGGATGTTGCAGGGCTTGGCTCCCTCTCCTTCAAATATGGCTACATCGCAGTTAAGAAAGAGGCAAATGGCGCGAAACTCGTGATGGTGGACGCTTCTGCCAATGACACGAATACCAAGGAAGATAAACCGGTTGAAAAGGCAAGCGTAGACTGCACAGGCACTACGGTTTACCTGAAAGAAGATTTCAATTTTGCCGGGAATGCAAACGGCAGCGACAAAGATACTGTAAGCTTCTATTATAGCTTTGACGGCAGGACCTGGAAACAGTTGGGCGATAAGATGAAGATGAGCTATGAGCTGGTACATTTCATGGGCAGCAAGTTTGCAATCTTTAACTATGCGACTAAGAAAACTGGCGGTTATGTGGATGTAGATTACTTCCGTGTATCTGACAAACTTACCGGGGCAGAAACATTGCCGGGAAGCGCACTTGCAGCAACAATGAGCGCAACAAAAGAGGTTAGCGGCGTGATCGGTACAGAATGCGAAGCAAAACTGAGCCTTGATGCGCTGAAAGCAGAAGGACATAAGAATTTGCAGGCCTCCATTGCGGTTCCAAGCATTTTGGAAGTGACGGATGTAGTCTTCAATACTGCAGCTATCAAAGGCAAAGCAGAGTATACATACCGGAATGGCAGGCTGACCATTAAGGTTACTGGGGATGATATCTCCTTTAATGCGGCAGATAAATCATTTGCAACCATTAAATTAAGGCTGAGGAACTATGCGACAAAGGATGAGGCTGTGGAATTACGCGCAGATTATATCCAGGTAGACGGTGTGGATGCATACAACACTGACAACTGCAAGGCTTCCGTGAATCTGAAATATCTGGACACGAAAGCGATTGCTAAGAAGTTAGGCTATGGCAATCCGATCTTTACACAGGCGTTTGGCGCAGACCCCTACGCGATGGAATATGATGGCAGAGTCTATGTCTATATGACGGCGGACGCTTATCAGTATGATGCAAATGGCAATTTATTAGACAATGGATTTGGTTATATCAATACTTATAGAGTGGTGTCCTCCGCTGATTTGATGAACTGGACGGACCATGGCGAGATTGCAGTGGCAGGGCCGAACGGCGCCGCAAAATGGGCGAAAAACTCCTGGGCTCCGGCGATTGCGCATAAGACGATTGACGGCAAGGAGAAGTTCTTCCTCTACTTTGCAGATGGCGGCTCTGGTATCGGCGTATTGGAAGGTGATAGCCCCTTAGGTCCCTGGAGAGATCCGCTTGGACAGAAGTTGTTCCCGACGACCTACCCGACAGAGGGCGTGCCGTGGTGCTTTGACCCGGCGGTATTAGTGGACAGCAAGGGTGATGGATACATTTATTTCGGCGGTGGGATTCCGGGAAATCCGCCTTCTACCGAACAGATTAATAACCCGAATTCAGCGAGGGTTGCTAAACTGGCGCCGGATATGATTCACGTAGAGGAGAAGAATGGCAAACCTTACATTGAGAAGATTGACGCGCCTTGTATGTTTGAGGACAGCGGTATCTTTGAATATGATGGGAAGTATTACTATTCCTATTGCTCCAACTTCTCAGGACCGCATCTTCCGGGCAATCCGGGATTTGGTAACATCTGTTACATGGTAAGTGATAACCCAATGGGACCGTTCACTTATGCAGGAGAGATTTTCTCGAACCCGAGCGTATGGTTTGGCACCGGTGGAAATAACCACCATGCAACCTTCGTATTTGAGAATAAGAGCTACTTTATCTACCATGCGCAGACAGTTTCAAAAGAAGAAGGAAAAGACAAGGGTTACCGTTCTACCCATATCGACAATATTGAGATGAATAAGGACGGAAGCATTAAGGCAATCAAGGGAACCCGCGAGGGTATCAGCCAGCTTCATGTGATGAACCCTTATGAGAGGATTGAGGGTGAGACGATTGCTTGGAATGCAGGCGTGAAAGTAGAACCCTGTAAGGAACCGGGTAAATTGTATGAGCAGTATAACACGGCATTGACGGATTTACAGGACAAAGACTGGACGTCTGTTGCACAGTTGGAGTTCGGCGAATATGGCGCTACAGGCTTTAATGTATATGCAGCATCCGCTAAGGGCGGAAAGATTGAAGTGCGTATGGACAGCCCGGAAGGAGCTTTAGCAGGTACGATAGATGTTCCGGCAACAGGCGGCGAGGATAAATACAAGTTAGTAGAGGGTAAATTGGATACAGCAATTACCGGAACAAGGAATGTATTCTTGGTATTCCGCGGCTCTGCGACAGAGAATATTATGAACGTCGATTATTTTGAGTTTGCAAAAGCGTCTGCGAAAGATCAGTTAACATTAGATATCAGCAAGGCTGAGCAGCTCTTAGCAGGACTTACCGGCGATGAGAAGACTAAGTTGCAAGCTGCCATTAATGCGGCAAAGGCTGTGCTGGATAAGGCAGGCGCAACGCAGGCAGAGATCGAGAAAGCCCTTGCAGATTTGCAGGCAGCAGTGGATGTGGTACAGAAACCTGCCCAAGATAAGCTGGGCGATAAGATTGCAGAGGCAGAGAAGCTTCTCGCGAAGCTTTCAGGCACAGCAAAGACGAAACTGCAGGCAGCGATTGACGAGGCTAAGAAAGTACTGAATGATCCGAAGGCAGATGAGCAGGCATTCAATGAAGCATTGGCGAAGCTGAGCCAGTCCATCAAGGAAGCTGAGGGCGGCACAAGCGTTAAACCGCAGCCGCAGCCGCCTAAGGTAAATGAGGTATTTACCGCATCAAACGGGCTGAAGTATAAGGTTACTGCTTACAGCAGCAAAGCCAAAAATGTGACGGTAACAGGAATCAGCAAGAAAGTTACCAGCATCACGGTGCCGAGCACTGTCAGCTACAAGAATGTGACCTTCAAGGTAACAGCGGTTGGCAGCAGCGCGTTCACGAAACAGAGCACGTTAAAGAGCGCGACAATCGGCAAATATGTGACCAGCATTGGCACAAAAGCATTCTACAATGACAAGAAGTTAGCAAAGGTAACCTTTAAGGGAACGGCTGTGAAGAAGATTGGCAAGGACGCTTTTAAAGGCATTAAGAAGGATGCGTCCCTCGTTATGGCTAAGAGCTTCACATATAAGAGCGTGAAATATAAGATTACCAAGAGCACCACATCTGAAAAACGGGTGACAGCGACTGGGACGACTAATAAAAACATCACAACCCTGAGCATACCGTCAACTGTGAAATATAACGGTTTGACCTTCAAGGTGACGTCAGTAGGCAAGAGTGCATTTAAGAACAAGAAAAAGTTAAAGAGCGTAACCATTGGCAAGTATGTCAAGAGCATTGGTTCAAGCGCGTTCTTGGGAGATAAGAAGCTTGCAAAGGTTAAATTCAGCGGGACGGCAATCAAGAGCATTGGCAAGAATGCATTCAAGGGCATCAAGAAAAATGCGACGTTCAGCGTGAAGAAATCGAAGAAAGCGTATTACACTAAGCTTTTAAAGAAAGCGGGTACGAAAAACTTCAAAGTAAAATAGCCTTGGAAGCTAGCAGGAAATGAAAAAGTTAAAATGGCGGTGATCGGAGAATGAAGGAAAGGTTCATTTTCCGGCAGCCCCATAACGAGACTGTCCCCAAAGCCGTAGCTCTCCAAAGCACATACCGGAAAAAAAGCATCCCTTCCATTCATAAAATCTCCGGTATGGCTTCTGGAGCGCTAGGGTTTTGGGGACAGTCATTTTTTGGGAACCCTATGTAAGTTATCAGAAAAAGGTTGTTATTTTTGTGGGAAATCTATTACAATGGAGGGAAGGAGGCAGGCATGAAGAATAAATTATTTGCAAAGCTAGATGACGTCAGGCTTGGCGGAAAATTCCTGTTCCTCTTTCTGTTCTGCGTGGTGGTTCCTATGATTACGACAAATGGATATATCCTCCTGAGCATGAAAGAGGGGTTAGACAATGAGCAGCAGCAGAGGGTCGAGAATGTGTCGCAGCGTTTGGAGCTTTCCATTGCCGGCGAGGTTGACAAGCAGCTTTCCATTGCGGATTATCTGGACCGCAACGTGAACCTGCAAGAGTTTTTGGAGACAGAATATGAGGATGCTGCGGCTTATTATGAGGCTTATGTGGAATTGATGCAGAACCAGGTCATCCAATATTATTATTCGGCGCAGTCCACGTATAGCATCGTAATTTGTACAGACAATGAGACGATTACCAATGGGACCTATTTTGTGCGCAGGAAGAGTGTGGAAAACAGCAGTTGGTATCGAGATTTTATGGGCAGCGGCAGGAATATCTGCCTTTACAGTTACTATGAGGACGGCAGGGAATCTGCAGGTTATATTGAAAAAGGCAGGCGGATTGTCTTAATCCAGAAGCTCCCCCATTGCGGCAGGGGCAACCTTATCATGCTGGAGCTGGATTATGGTTCTTTGGCAGAAAATATGGGCATTGCCTGTGAAGGCATAGATGGGTACCTGTGCTCGGACAGCAAAATTCTCTTGTCTACAAAGGATACAAACAGCAAGCACAAGGAATTCCAGGGTTTATCGGAGCTTAGCGCGAAAGGCTGCACATTTGAGAGGGATTTAGAATTGTATGGGCTTCGCATGAATATTTTTTTGACGGCGGAGCGTTTAAATATTTTTGACATGGTTAAGAGGCAGAAAAGTTCCATTTTCCTATTATATTTGGCAAACTTAATCCTGCCGAGCCTTTTTGTGTATATTCTGTATCATTCCCTGCATGACAGGATAGAGCTGACGCAGGAATATTTAAAGCGGATGGAAGAAGGAGCGTACGAGGTAATCCCCTGCAGGAAGGGGAAGGATGAGATTGGCGGGATGATACATCGTTACAATCTGATGGCGCTGCGCATAAAAGAGCTTGTTGAGGTGGTCTTTAAGAATAAGGAGAAGGAGCAGGGCTTGGAGATTGCCAAGAGGGAGGCGGAGCTGAAAGCGCTGCAAAGCCAGTTGAACCCGCATTTTATTTTTAATGCGTTAGAGAGCATCCGTATGCACAGTATTTTAAAACAGGAGACGGAGACGGCGCGTATTTTGGAGAGTTTTGCCATCCTTATGCGTAAAAATATCCAATGGAACCGAGATTTTGTCACGGTTGAGGACGAATGCGACAATGTGAGGCGGTATCTGGAAATCCAGAAATACCGTTTTGGGGACAGGCTGGAATATTACCTCCATGTGCAGGAAGAATGCAAGATGCGGCTGATCCCCAAATTTGTCATCATTACCTTTGTGGAGAATGCCTGCGTCCATGGGATTGAGAAAAGCGTGGAGGGAGGCTCCATCACGATCGTGATATCAGAGGATGAGAATGACCTTTATTTTGAAATCATGGACGAAGGCAGCGGCATGGAGCAGGAGGAGCTTCGGAACCTGAGCGCATTGGTGGAACAGGCGGATATTGAATATATCCAGAAAGCGGAAAAGAGCATTGGCATTGTGAATACCGTAGTGCGGATGCATCAATATTATGGGCAGCGGGTACAGATTGACATTAATAGCGCCGCGCAGGAGGGTACGGAAGTTTGTATACGTTTCCCGAAAAGCTATGGGGAAGATGACTTTGAGAAAGCAGGTGGGCGTGGATGATAAAAGTATTGCTGGTAGATGATGAGCAGTTTATACGCCAGGGGCTTAGGCATCTCGTGAATTGGGAGAAGTATGGCTGCCAGATTGCAGCCGAAGCGGAAAATGGCATGGACGCCATACGCATTTTAGAGGAAAGGGATATCGATTTGGCTTTTGTGGATATCCGTATGCCGGGGATGACCGGGATGGAGCTGATTTCGTATGCGCGGCGCAACCTGCATCGGCAGATCCGTTTTGTAATCCTTACCGGTTATGCTGAGTTTGAGTATGCCAGGAAAGCGCTGAAGATGGATGTGGTGGATTATATGCTCAAGCCAGTGCAGGAGGAAGAGCTGATTAACGTCTTAAATAAGGTGAACCAGGATTTTTGCCGCCAGCGGCAGGAACAGCGTGATAAATATGATTATCATGTGGCGTGCGTATTGACAGGCAAGTATTCCGAGAAAAATTTAAGGCAGGTCAGGAGATATCTTTCGGAAGAAGGGCTTGAGAGGTATGTGAGCTTTGAGTTTGACAAGAACCACAAAGAATTCGCTGCTTTAAGCAGGAGCGGGCGCATAGAGCAGCAGAAAGAGCTGGTGAATTACCTAAAGAGCCTGGTGGGGAGGTTTGTTTACCATGTGGTCCCCATGATGGAGACCGGGGAAGAATCATTTGGTGCCGGATTTATCTTGGCGCGGGTTCTGTATGAAGAAGAATATGAGAGCGGGGAGGAGTATCTTGAGCGCCTGCAGAAACGAGTGGCGCAGCATTTGTCCTGCCCAATCCAGGTGTATGCCGGACAGAAAGCGGAATCTCTTGAACAGCTTTCCCGCTCTTTTTTCTCCATCCGCGTGGTGCGCTGCCTGCATGGGCTGGCACAGGATGGACCGCAAGTCAGGAATTATGAGGATTTCCGTCACTGCAAATCGTCCATGGGCATCCACGAGTCGGATGTGGACAGGCTTTTAGAGGCAGTGAAGAATAACCATGCTTCGGAGATTGGGGAAGCTTCTGAGAAGATTTTTGCACAAATCCGCAGCAGTGATATGAATATGGAGATGGTGAATGCCAGCATTTACCATATATTGTACCGGTTGATGGCGATGGTGCAGGAGTTTGATGATGAGACGAACCAGCAGGAGATACTGGAATATATTGGGAAAGAGTCCTTTAATAAGATGGTATTGGCAGGGAGCACGGAAGAGATTACAGGGTTTTTCTCGGATTATGCCGGATATTTGGCGCAGGTGCGCACCCAGGAATCACGCAAGATTTTGGACAGGGTGGACGCCTATGTGCAGCAGAATTATATGGAGAAGATGAGCCTGAAATCTTTGGGGGAATTGTTCTATGTGAATAATGTTTATCTTGGGCAGCTTTATAAGAAAAAATATGGGATTGCATTCAGGGATTACCTGAATAACCTGCGTATGGAGAAGGCGCAGAAGCTTTTAGTGGACACGAATATGAGGATATATGCCATTGCGGAGGAAGTAGGGTTTGGGAAAGCGGAATATTTTATAAACAAATTTGTACAGAAGCACAGTATGACGCCGAACCAATACCGCATACGCTTCCGGGAGGCGGGAAGCGAGGGGGCAAATGCGAGATAAGAGACTGTTGCGGGCTGGCGCCCTGGTTTTAGCGGTGGCATTCTTAGGATGTGCATGCCAGTTTTTCCCTATGGATGGGGAGGGGGGAGTGAAAGAATTTACTGCCTTTATGGCAGTGCCGGGGGAAAACAATTTGGAAGACACGCGTCTCAAGGAGAGGATTGCCCAGCGAACGGGAGCGTACGCCCAGGTAGAGTTTTTGGCTGGGCAGACGCCGGAGGAAAAGATTGGGACGATTATCCAGACAGGGGAATACCCGGATTTTATCAATGGGGCGGATGCGTCCAGCATGTTAATTGAGGCCGGCGCGCTGATTCCGCTTGAGGGTTATCTGGAAGATTACCCTGCCCTGTATCAATATCTGACGCCCAGGCAGTGGGAGTCTTTGCGCAAGGAGGACGGGCATATCTATTATATCCCTCCTTTTGGCGTTGACCAGGGGCACAATACGCAGACAATGCTTTCTGGGGAATCGTTCTGGATTCAGAAGCGGGTGCTCGAATGGGCAGGGTTCCCCAAGGTAAAAACGCTGGATGAATATTTTGATTTGATTGTTTCTTATTTGGAGGCGAACCCGCAGTCGGATGGCAAAGAGAATATCGGTTTTGAGATTTTGTGTGATGACTGGCGTTATTTTTGCCTGGAGAACCCGGCAATGTTCCTTGCGGGCTATCCCAATGAGGGCTGTGCCATTGTGGACCCTAAGACGCAGAAGGCAGCGGTCTATGATACAATCCCGGAGGCGAAGCAATATTACCGGAAGCTTTGCCAGATGTATTGCCGGGGGGTCATTGACCCTGAGACGTTTACCCTCTCCTACAGCCAGTATATTGAGAGAATCTCAGCAGGGAATGTGCTGGGCTTTGTGGACCAGTATTGGCAGATTATGGATGCGCAGAACAGCCTTTATGCGAATGGGAGGGAGGACAGGACGTACGTCCCGCTTGCCATTACTGCCAATGAGGGGATTGAGGGAAAGTATAATTGTACGGAGCCGAACTTAAATATTGGCGCTGGTTTGGGGATTTCTGTGGACTGTGAGGATGTAAAAGGCGCTTTGCAATTCCTCAATGATTTGCTGACGCCCGATATTATGCGCCTGCGTTATTGGGGGGAAGAAGGCGTTGACTATGAGGTCGATGGCAAGGGGCTGTTTTACCGTACGCAGGAGCAGAGGGAACATTGGGCAAACGGCGATTATATTAAGCAGAACCGCTGTGATTATACGTATTTCCCGGCATATGGCGGGATGTCGGCGGATGGGATCAATACCGTGCTCCCATCCGAACAGCCTGGGGAATACTATGATAAACTTTCTCCTTATGATAAGAAAATCCTCGATGCGTATGGGTTCCAGGTTTGGAAGGAATTCCTGGGCGAAGAGCTGGAAGGCAGCCCATGGTTCCCGCTGTATTCCTGCGTGGCTGATTGGCCTGCGGACAGTGATTATGGGCAGGCGCGGGCTGAGATGGAGCGTGTCAAACGGCTGTGGCTTCCCAAGGTCATCATGTCTTCCGAAGAGGAATTTGAGGAAAATTGGGCGGATTACATGCAGGATTACCAGGAAAGCGTGGATGTGGAGGCATATTTGGATAAGCTCAATGCAGAGATAAAGAAGCGGGTGGAGGCGGCCGAAGCGAAAGAGTGATGGCTCGGCGCAGCAAAACGTCCCAATCCCTCATTCATGAGGGATTGGGACGTTTTGTCCTAAAATATGATATGGCTCCTCTTTTTTCAAATGCCAAGAGAATTCCCCGCCATTAAAATTCAAAATCAATCTCAATGCCCTTTAGGTCGTCCTCCACAAGGTTATTTTCCTTCATCATCCTGACAATTGTTTTCTGCGCGCTTTCCATATTGCTGGATTGCCTCTGCTTCAGGGAAAGTTCCGACGCCAACTGGTCAGCCTCCAAATCCCCTTCTACAATTTCCTGCTGTTCGTTTCTTTCTTCCCTCGTCTGATCAATCTTCTCCTGCTGTGCTTCTTTCTGCTCCTGGATTTCTTCTGCTTCCTCTTTCGCGTCTTCGGTTTCCTGATCCACCTTATCCTTGCCTTCCTGAACCAGGAGATTTGTAATTTCCTTTCCAGCGGTTTTTAGGACTTCTTCAGCAGTATCCTGCGCTTTTAACATATCCTGTGATGTTTCCTGTTTTGTCTTATCAGCCGAAATAGAACCTTTCACCTTTAGGGCCTGCATTTCCAGTCCATCAATATTTACTTTTTCCTTGCCGGAATCATGGTTTAATTTCAGGACTTCATTTTGATATTCAGTCCTCTCCATAAATTGCAGCTCTTTTAAGCGTTCCTTTTCCTCATCTGAAAATTCCAGCCCTTTTACCCCATTCTGGCGGTCCTGGTATTTTTCCAGAAGCTCCAGGTCCTTCTGCTCCTGTGATTCTGGGTCAATATCATATTGCTCTTGCAGCCTCGCCTTTGCCTCCTCAATATCACTGATACGTGTCTTGGAATCCTTAATCTGGGTCATCTTATTCTCCCAGGCCTTCCACTTGTCATCTATTCTGCGGACTAATTTCTGATCCTTCCCCCAGGCATCGCCTACAAGCCTCATCGCCTGTTTACGGGCATCCTGACGTTTATCCTCTACCAGGCTGTCCGTCTGTGAAGGAACCATAGCCGTCCCTGCAAATATAGATTTTCCTTTGCCTTCGCCCTGTCTAAGCCCCACTGCCCCAGAAGCCATACCTACGCTGTTTACGCCATCCTGCGCTGCTTTTACCGTTATTGACATACTGTTCCTCCTTGATCCTGTGTTCTGGTTAAATTCCGTTTTAATCCATTCCTAGAACCCTGCCTGTGCAGCCTGATGTGCTATCGAACTGCCATAGGCGGATTCGAGAACGCCTTTAGCGTTCTTGCGGCGGCGTGCGAGCCAGCTTTGCTGACGATATTCCTCTTTGCACCCCTGCTATCTGGTATAAACTATATTATTTATATCGGCAGGAGTGTGTTATCTGATTAGTATTTCCAACATCCAATTTCCGTGGCGCGTCGATACAGAACCTATGGGCTTCGTTATACGAGCATTGCTTTTTGCGTATGTGTTTTACTAATAAACATTTGCCAGGGATGAGAATGTAAAAGAGCTGTCTTGGGTATTGCCGGTATCCTTACCCTTGCCTATGTGTTGAGTGGTTATTTTACGATAATGCGCATACGGCTTTTAACGCCGTCCTCGGCTGCATAGATATACGCCTTGCCGACGTCGTTTGCAGTTACAACGCCATTTTCATCTACTGTGGCGATGCATGTATTAGAGCTTGAGAATACAGGCTTATTCCCGGACGAGACGGATACCTTCAAGGTTTTCTTTTTGCCAACAGCAAGCGTAAGCTCATTTTCCTCAAACTTGACCGTTGGCTTTTTTACGGTTACCTCACAAGTTTTGCATACGCCGTCTACGGTTACGGTAATTGTTGCCCTGCCATTTTTTAGGGCAGTCACAACGCCGGATTGGCTTACGGAGGCGACGCTTTTCTTGTTGGTTTTCCACTTCGGGATGCTCTTGGAAGAAGATTTGACGGACAGGCGCGCTTGCTGCCTGCGGTAGAGGGAGACGGATTGCCTGTTGAGCGTGAGCGTTGGCTTTCGTACAGTCACGCGGCAAACTGCCGTTGTCTGGTCGGCTTTGGCGGTAATTGTTGCCGTGCCAGGCTTTTTGGCTAAGATGTAGCCGTTTTCGTCTACCGTGGCGATGCTTTTCTTGTCGGAACGGTAGGTGACGGGATGTCCGTTAGAAGTTTTTGCCGTCAGTTTGGCGCTATAGCCGTTTTCCAGAGAAATTTTCTTAGTGTTTAACTGAATCGTGGTCTTTGTTACCGTTACAGTGCAGGCAGCTTCGCCGTTTTTGATTTTGGCTGTGATTTTAGCCGTCCCTGCCGCCTTGGCTGTGATTTTCCCATAAGCGTTGACAGAGGCGATTTTGCTGCTGCTGGAAGTAAAGGTTGGTTTTTTCCCGTTCGACGTGACGGCAAGAAGGTAAAATTCATCACCGATTTTCATCTTCTGGGAGTAAGAATTTAAGATGACGAACCCGATCCTGGGCGCTGCCTTTGCCCTGACGGGCTGGCTGATGAAAAGCAGCAAAGTGGCTGCCAGGATGGTTACAGTGTACGCTGTGCGTAAGAAATGTTTGCTGTTCATATGTTTCCCCCCTTTGAGGGGTAAGAATACCGGCATGCATCACAAATGGATTGTGATTTGTCTAATATAGCATGAGATGGGGGATTTGTAAAGGGGATTTTGGGTTTCCGTGCAGATTTCTTTATTGTAAAAGTTGGATAAGAGGATTATAATAAACGAAACTGCGCACATGCGCACAAGGATGGAAGGAGGCGTTCATGAATTACATAGGGATTGATCTTGGGACATCGGGCGTCAAGCTTTTGCTTATGCGGGGGGATGGTGAGATTTTAAAAATTGTGAGCAGGGAATACCCAATCAGCTTTCCCAGGCCTGGCTGGTCGCAGCAGGACCCGCAGGATTGGTATCGGGAGACAATCGCAGGCTTAAAGGAGCTTTTGTCAGGGAGTGATAAGTCCCAGGTTGCAGGCATTGGCTTTGGCGGGCAGATGCATGGGCTTGTGGTTTTGGATGAGGAGGATGCGGTTATCCGGCCGGCAATCTTGTGGAATGATGGGAGGACGGCGGAGGAGTCAGAGTACTTGAACCGGGAAATCGGCAGGGAAACGTTGTCAAAATATACGGCAAATGTTTCATTTGCAGGGTTTACCGCGCCGAAGGTCCTTTGGCTGAAAAAGCATGAGCCGGAGAATTATGCAAGGATCAGGAAAATTATGCTGCCGAAGGATTATTTAGCTTATTGCCTGTGCGGCGTGCATTGCACTGATGTGTCGGATGCGTCAGGGACGCTGTTTTTTGATGTGGAGAACCGCTGTTGGTCTGACAAGATGTGTGAAATCTGTGGGATTAAAAAGGAATGGCTGCCTAGGGTGTTTGAGAGCTATGAGGCGGTAGGCACATTGAAGCCGCATCTTGCGGCGGAGCTTGGCATTTCTGAGAAGACGGTCATTGCGGCAGGGGCAGGGGACAATGCTGCAGCGGCAGTTGGGACTGGCACGGTTGGAGATGGAGCCTGCAATATTTCCCTGGGGACAAGCGGGACTGTGTTTATTTCCACGGAGAAATTTGGCGTAGATGGGAACAATGCGCTGCATTCGTTTGCCCATGCAGACGGAAGTTATCATTTGATGGGCTGTATGCTCAGCGCGGCATCTTGTAATAAGTGGTGGCTCGAGGGGATTATCGGGACGAAAGAATACGATGAGGAGCAGAAGAAAATCAGCGGGCTGGGAGAGAACCATGTGTATTTCCTGCCTTATTTGATGGGCGAGCGTTCCCCCCACAATGACCCTGACGCGCGCGGGGCATTTATCGGGCTGACAATGGATAGCGCTAGGGCGGACATGACGCAGGCTGTCCTGGAGGGGGTGGCATTTGCGCTCAGGGATTCCCTGGAAATTGCCAGGTCCCTGGGAATTGAAGTCGCACGGACGAAGGTTTGCGGCGGGGGAGCGAAAAGCCCCTTGTGGAGGAAGATTCTGGCAAATGTCCTTGATATCTGTGTCGATGTGCCTAAGAACGAGGAGGGGCCGTCTATGGGCGGGGCTATGCTGGCGGCAGTTGCGTGCGGGGAATATGCTTCCGTTAAGGAGGCAGCGCAGGCGATTGTTAAGGTTTCGGATGTCGTTAGGCCAAATCCGGAGTTGGCTGCGCGCTATGAAAAGCGTTACCAGCAGTTTAAGCAGATTTACCCGGTATGCCGCCCTCTGTTTCAGCAGCTAAAGTAAACGATAAAAATAAGCAAAAGGGACGCTTCAGCGCAGGCTTGAAATTTTGTGATGAATGGAAGGAGAAGAATTATGAGCAACATGCCGAAAGAAAAAATCGGAATTGTAGCGGTGAGCAGGGATTGTTTTCCTATGACGCTTTCCGAGAACAGAAGAAAGGCAGTGGTAAAGTCTTACCGGGAGAAGTACGGGGATATCTATGAATGCCCTGTGTGTGTGGAGAATGAAATACATATGCGCAAGGCGCTGGCGGACGTGAAAGAGGCAGGATGTAATGCGCTGGTAGTCTATCTGGGCAATTTTGGGCCGGAATCATCCGAGACCTTGTTGATAAAGGAGTTTGGCGGCCCGGCAATGGTAGTGGCAGCAGCGGAGGAGACAGGGGATAACCTTGTCCAGGGTAGGGGTGACGCTTATTGCGGCGTGCTTAACGCCAGTTACAACCTTAAGCTGCGGAACCTGAGAGCCTACATCCCAGAGTATCCGGTTGGGACGTCAGAGGAATGTGCAGATATGATTCATGAGTTTGAGCCGATTGCCAGGGCGGTGATAGGATTAAGCAATTTGAAGATTATATCTTTTGGGCCAAGGCCGCAAGACTTTTTAGCATGCAATGCTCCGATTAAGCAGCTTTATAATTTGGGCGTGGAGATTGAGGAAAATTCAGAGCTTGACCTTTTTGAGGCTTTTAAGGACCATGAAGGGGATAAAAGGATTCCCGAAATTGTAGCGCAGATGGAGCAGGAATTGGGTGCAGGCAATAAGAAGCCTGAGATTCTTGCAAAGCTGGCGCAATATGAGGTGACGCTCCTTGATTGGGTAGAAGGGCATAAAGGAAGCCGGGATTTTGTGGCAATCGCAGGAAAGTGCTGGCCGGCATTCCAGACACAGTTTGGGTTTGTGCCCTGCTATGTCAACAGCCGCCTGACGCAGAAGGGCATCCCGGTATCGTGTGAGGTGGATATTTATGGTGCCCTCAGCGAGTTTATCGGGACGGTTATCAGCCAGGATGCAGTGACGCTCCTTGATATCAATAATTCCGTTCCTGCCGACATGTATGGAGAAGAAATTAAAGGGAAATATAATTACACGCTGAAGGACACGTTTATGGGATTCCATTGTGGGAATACTGCTTCCAGCAAGTTATCCTTCTGCGAGATGAAATATCAGCTTATTATGGCAAGGAGCCTGCCGGAAGAGGTGACGCAGGGGACATTGGAGGGGGATATTGTGCCTGGGGATATCACATTCTACCGCTTACAGAGCACTTCTGACGCTAAGCTGCGCGCATATATCGCGCAAGGCGAGGTGCTGCCGGTTGCTACGCGGTCATTTGGGGCGATTGGCATATTTGCGATCCCTCAGATGGGCAGGTTTTACCGTCATGTGCTGATTGAGAAGAATTATCCCCATCATGGAGCGGTTGCTTTTGGGCATTTTGGAAAAGCATTGTATGAGGTATTTAAATATGTTGGCGTTCCGGTGGAGGAAATTGACTTTAACCGGCCAGAAGGCATGATGTACCAAACGGAAAATCCATTTGCATAAAGGAGGATTGTATGGTTTTAGTAAATACAGATTATATTTCAGGGAAAGAACTTGAAATGCTGGGATTAGTTAAGGGAAGTACAATACAGTGCAAGCATTTCGGAAAGGACATTTCCCAAGGGTTTAAAACCCTTGTGGGCGGCGAATTGAAAGCCTATACGGAAATGATGAATGACGCAAGGGATTTGGCGTCTAAGCGCATGGTCGAAGAAGCGCAGAAGCTTGGCGCGGATGCTATCGTCAATATTCGCTATGCTTCCTCTGCAATCATGCAGGGAGCTGCTGAGGTAATTGCTTACGGGACAGCGGTTAAATTTCGATAAGAGAATTTATATTTAATGAAGATGGGAAAGCAGGCGTTTGATGGAGAAGTCGGATGGCTGCTTTCCCATATTACGCGTGGGGTATACGTTTTTTGTTTTACTTCTATATTGAATATCGCATGAAGCTATATGAGGAATATCAAATCTAATAGAAAATCAAAATATATAATTCCCAATTTTATAAAAACGGATAAGGAATACGCTAAGGAGCGGATAAACCTGCCCCTTAGCGTAATTTGGCACGTACGGCTGCATGAGGGACGAAAAGAGCAACATTAGCCGATCGCAGCTTCTTCCCTAGCCGGCCGTCGTTTTATCCCTCGCAGGTACAAGGATATCCCGGCAATTGCCGCACATGCAGCCGCAGCAAAGATGATAATGTGCAGGAATATGGAATTGCCGCTGTAGTTCAAAAATGAAGGTGCAAATGTACCCCACAGGTTAAACATCATATGGAACAGGATGGACAGATAAAGGCTGCCCCCCTTGTAGCACACATAGCCGCAGAAGAGGCCTACGACAAAGGCATAAGCGCCCTGGATAATATTTGCGTGGAAGAGGCCGAACAGGAATGCCTGCATCAAGTTCGCCGCCCAAAAAGGCATTGCCTTAACGGCGTATTTCATGGTTACGCCGCGGAAAATTAATTCTTCGCTGATAGGGGCAATGATAATAGAATATATGGCGAGCACAAGCGTAACATCCCCGAAGCCAATGCTTTTCATCAAATCCTCGTAGGTCTGGTACCAGCTTGGGTTGAGGGTTCCTAAGAGCATCACCACATAAGTGGATATGTACTGCATGCCCACCATCATCACAGCTAAGCCGCCTGCCATCCAAGGGTTGATAATAGAAGATATGCTGCGGCGCGGCTGCTTTTTGGGGCAGAAACGTTTCCAATACCAGAAACCGAGGACCAAAGCGGCCAACACTGCGTAGACTGCGGAAACGGCGGCAAGGAACTGGCTGTCCATAATGGAAGCCATGACAGGGGTGATAATCGATTCCGTGAGATCCCCAGGGGCTTGGCCGTCGGCAAAAAGTTCCCACTTCTTAAATATTTCCAAGAAAATTTTTAAAAACACGGCAGCAAAGGTAACTGCTGTCTGGATGCCGAAAGCCAGCAGCGTTGGGAGCAGGCAGAATAAGACACTGCCGATTTTTTTCGTTGTCTTCATAAATTATGTGTCCTTCCTTTCAGGCTGTTGTTCTCCTTCCATGCCCGCAGGCGGGAGAACGGCAACAAAGATTATTGTACTATTTTAACAGTACAAAAGAAAAATTGCAACTGGATTTCGTGCGTATTTGTCTTGACTTTTTCATGCTTCTATGTAAGAATTTACAAAAGAATTGACAATGTAATAATAATGGTATTTTTGTCACTCAAAGCAACATAGTTATTACGGTGTTAAAACAGAAAGGAAGGGTAAGGATGAAAAAATGGATGGCAGCGCTGCTTGCCGGCTGCTTAATTTTTCAGACATGGGCAGGGGGATCGATGTTGGTCTATGCTGAGGGTTATGTGCAGGAAAGCGAACGCAGCGATGTGCAGGAAAGGACCGCGCAGGAGCAAAGTGTTGGTGCGGATTTGGCAGCAGCGCAGGAGCAAAGCGAAGGCGTCGGTGCAGAGGAAAGGGCAGCGCAGGAGCAAAGCGAAGGCGTCGGTGCAGAGGTGAGGGCAGCGCAGGAGCAAAGCGCCCTGGAAGTGGAAGTCAGGTCTTCCCTTTTGGTTCCATACAAGGGGAAAGTGACCGTACATATCAGCAATGGCAAGGGGACAGAACAGGCAAAAGAGCTGGATTTTAGTTCTGCGGAATCCCTGTCGGCAAGGTTCGACGTGCCGCAGGGGGATTATACTGTGTCTGTACAGGCACAGCAATTTGCCAATTACACACAGCAGGTCCGTGCAGAGGCAGGATGGCTGACGAAGATCCTAGTTTGCTCCGGCAAGGTGGAGACAGGGAGCGAAGCGGCGCCTGGATGGATTTGCCCGGGTGATGTGAACCAGGATGGCAGGATTGATGAAGGAGATACAAAGGCTATATTAGCGGAAATCCGCAAGAACCCGCAAGGCACGGTTATGGATATAAACCAGGATGGCAAGACGGATATTGCGGATTTGCAGTGCGTGGTGCAAAGCCTTAACGAGGACAGGAAGTCACAGGTGCAGAAGCTGGGGCTGGTCCAGGGGCTGCAGGCGGAGGAAGGCACTGCCATAGAGGGGAATGTGGAGGCATTTTTGAATAATGCCGGCTCTATCAGCCTTAAGCCGTTAAGCGCTGCGGAAGCAATTTCAGAGAAGAACCCTGTGAGCATGAAGTTTGCTTTGGCACAGGATGATGTCACGGATGCTGCCCTTATGCCGAAGATTCAGGGCATTACGCTCCATGCGCCCACCCAGATGGATGAAGAAGGGACTATTTTCAGTGATATCACAGACGGAGAGGCGCTTGTTGTCACAGTCGATGAGAAGGGGGAGGAGCAGGAAATTTCATTTCCCCTTGCGCAGCAGGAACCGCAAAGGGCTGTAGGACCTCAGGCTGAGAGGATGGTTTTCGCCCAGCCGGCGCCAGCTTCTTCCAGCAGCGTAAGCGTTGAAGCGGACGGTTCCCTGGTGCTTAATTTTGGCACGCAGATTGCAGTGAAGCGGGTGACGATCCGGATCACCGGGACGAAAAAGACAGAACCGCTTGTCAATATTGCCAAGGTGGAGTTCGTGAATAATATGGAAGACAGGATACCGGCGCCGCAGTTAGATATCCCTACGCTGAATGAGCCGCAGTCAGAAAATAAAGGATTAACAGTTTCCTGGGACGCGCAGAGGAACATCACCGGATATGAGGTTTACGTGTCCGGCCCGGCAGGCAGCCAGGGGGTGGTCCAGTCACAGATCGTCCGTGTGTCAAGCACGCAGCATAGAATAAGCTCTATCAATGAACAGAGCATGAAGAACTTTGAAAAATATACCATTAAGGTCCGCTCGGTGAACGGCGACTGGCATAGCCCATGGTCGCAAGAGCGCATTGGCGAGCCAAAGCCGCAAAGCCTTCCGGCGGCGCCGGATAATGTGTCTGCGGTCGGCGGATATCGGACTATTACGGTATCCTGGAAGGATATGGATGATTCCAACGGCTATATGCTATATTATAAGAAAAAAGAGGAGGCGGACAGCGCATACCGCCCGGTGGTAGAAGGGTTTGAGCCGCTTGTAAGCGGAGAAGGAAGGTTAAAAGTAACCAAGTATGTCATTGGGGGCCTGGAAGACGATACGCAATATTCCTTGTATGTGAGAGGCTGGAATGAGCTTGGCTGGGGGAAGGCTTCCCTAGTTTCCGTTGCTTCCACGAATAGCATTGCCCCGCCGCAGCTTCCCAAATATAAATTGCTGAATACGTCCAATGGGGTCGGTGTGCTGAGCGCCCATATCGTGGACGCTGCATATGGAGGCGCCAACGGCGCGCATATGGTCGGGAGCCCCTTAGATACGAAAGCCGGCAGCGCTTTGGGATTGGTAGATGACGATTACGGTTCTTATTGGTCGATAGAAGAATGGGATGACGGCGTAGCTTATCCAGGCAATAACAAGGGTATGACGATCACTTTGGATAACGACTATGAAATGAACTATTTTACATTTGCAGCGGCAGACCAGAAGGTAGGGTTTCAAACAGTCCGGCTGCGTTATTGGAATTCAGAACATGGGTCTACTGCACAACTGGCAGGCGTGCGCTTGTTTGAAAAGAGAGATGAGAACAATAAACCTTACTATATTGTAAAAATGGATCAGAAGATTAAGGCAAATAAGATCCACCTCTGCCTTGGGAGGACATACACGCGGGCAGAGATGAAGGTGGGTGAAATCCATTTCCATCAGTATGACTCTCTGGAAGAAGACATTATGAATTTGTATGAAGATGAGATGCATACAACGCTGAGGGCTGATGTAACCGAAGATACGATTGCTGCTTTGGAAAATCGCTTGAACACGGTAGATGCAGCGAGCGGTGAAAAGCATCCATTGTATAGAGAACTGCAATTAGAGCTGAATACGGCAAGAGAAATCTTAAATGCAGATTTAAAGCCGTCTTATGAGGTAGATAACCGTATCACCGCACAGAAAGACAAACACCTGGGGTTTGGCGGCTTAAACGCATGGCAGCCTCTTGGAAAGGTGGCGTACCAGGGTGAGAAGCTGCTGGTATTTGTCGGGCATAACACAAGGAGGACCGGGGACAGCACGAACCTGCAGTTGGTATTTACGCAATACCATGCGGAGGCAAGCTCTGTTGCCAGGGTCGTAAACTTGAAAATTGGACGTAATGAGATTACTGTGCCCCAGATTACATCAAATGATTTTGAGAGGGGCGGGCAGCTTTACATAGCTTATACAGGGAACAATAGTTCAGACCAGTATGCGGTACGCATTGGCGGAGGAAGCGACATCCCGACGCTCAATGTATATGGGAAAACCGGAAACGAGCGGACAGAAGCAATCCGCGCCTATGTCACGGAGCTGGAGTCTTATGTGGCGGATATAAAGGCGGAACATGATAAGACGCACCTCGGCGTAAAAAATGTCGATTATGAATATAACCAGGCGAATTGCATTCTAAACGCTACGGATATCATGATGCGTGAGATGATGTATTCCCTGCCGGCAACGCAGGTTTGGGCGGGAATCAAAAATGCAAACGACAAAGTGGCGAAACTGGACCAGGCTTTGCGGGCAATGGAGCAGACGATGACGCTGTTTTACCAGCATAAGGGCCTGAGCGACCAGGCGGGAACTTCCAGGGGGAATAACGCCCTGCCAGCAGAGCATCTGAATATCCGTTATATGAGGATGTTTGCAGGCGCGTTTATGTATGCGTCAGGGAACCATATCGGTATTGAATGGAATTCTTCTACATTGGCAAGCGCGCCGTCTGACTGGTCTGGGTTTGGCTGGGGGATTGCGCATGAGATTGGCCATAATATCAATCAGGGAAGTTATGCTGTTGCAGAAGTTACCAACAATTATTTTGCGCAGCTTTTGACCGGTAAGAGGCGTTATACTTATGAGAATGTGTACCGTAAAGTGACGTCGGGCACATCCGGGCGCGCCTCCAACGTGTTCACGCAGCTTGCGCTGTATTGGCAGCTTCATCTGGCATTTGACGATACCGCGGATGACAAACATATTTATGACAATTATGAGGAGCAGTTTGCGAACCTGTTCTTTGCGCGGGTAGACACATATTCCAGAAATCCTGCGAAAGCGCCGCAGTCGGGGCTGGCGTTAAATGGAGGCGCGGACCAGAACCTCATGCGCCTTGCCTGTGCGGCGGCAAATAAGAATATCCTTCCGTTCTTTGAACGGTGGGGCATGGCGCCTGACAGCGCGACAACTGCATATGCGGAAAAATATGGGAAAGCTGATGAAAAAGCGCTTTATTATGTAAATGAGGACGCCAGAAGCTACCGGCTGGCACATCCGGGGGAAGCCGGGACAATTAAAGACCAGGATGTTGTGACGGCAAACGTTACTGCAAAGTCCAATCAAGTACAGGTGACGATGCAGACGAAGTCGGATGCAGACTTGATTTTGGGTTATGAGATCAGCCGCAGCATGATTTCTAATGGCGAGAAGAAGACGGAAGTAGTTGGATTTGTGCCGATAGATACGGCGGGCTCTACCGTTTATGTAGATACGATTGCCGCCATTGATAATCGTGTGATGGGATATGAGGTGCGGGCAGTAGACAAATTCTTGAATTACTCCAACAAAACGGATGCAGGTTCCGCAAAGGTTAAGACAGACGGTGTATTAGAGAAGAGTTTGTGGACGGTTACATCCAATATGACCTCAGAAGATGATATAGAAATTGACAGTGATGAGGACGATCCGGACAATGGCTATCATGGAGACGGCAACGTTCCGGTGAAGAAGATTAACAGTATTGAGCGCATTATAGATAACGACAGGACAGCGGCGGGTACGTTTACCGGCAATAGTGAAGGTACGGCGGTTATTGAGCTGGATATGCATAAAATGGAAGAAGTCACCGCATTGAAATATGACGGGGACGCCATAGGTGATGTGACCGTTGAAGTTAGTGCGGATGGAGAGACCTGGACTACCGTGAAGGAGCATTATGCAGGTATTTTGGGGACGGCGGAAGCGACAATTTGGTTTGACTCAGTCAAGGAAGATAAAAGAGATGAATGGATAGGGACTTATGACGCCAGGTATGTGCGGATCACGTTTACTAAGGCGGGCAGCGTCTCTATCAAAGAAATTGATATTTGCGGGCCTTCTGGGGATAACCTGGAATTTATGAAAGCAGGGGATGGGCAGCCAGCAATTGGCATATTGTCCAAAGATTATCAGTATGGCGATAAGAACGAAGATGTGATACCGCAAGGTTCCCTGATTTTTAGCGGTAATTATAAAGGCAACCCTGCTTACAATGTGGTCGTATTATACGATACCCAAGGGAATGTGATTGGCGCTAAGGACGGTAATGTAGAGGCCGGGCAGGTGATTTTTGCCGATGTGCCCGAGCATGGGGAACTTGGCGAGACATCAGACGGGACCTGGGTATATTATGTGGAGCCGGGGAAATGGGATATGGACGCACTAAAGAATCTTGGCGGCGTGCGCGGCGAATTATACCGGGTAGATGACGCTAAGACGTTAGAAGGGGAACGAGTTGTCAGCGATACCCTGGTGATTCAGATTCCAGACACCCTTCCTTCCATCACTTTACAGTAGTTCAGATTTATGGAGGTAAAGATGAAAAATTACGTGAAATATTTATGCCTGCTGTTCTTTTGTATATTTGCTGTGCCTGCTGCCGTGGAAGCGGCGGGAAATAACAACCTTACCGTTGAGGACAATAAAGTGTCCGTATCAGTGAGTATCCCGGAGGGCAAGACGGAGACGATTACTTCGCTGAGGATGCAGCTTCTTGTCACCATCACCAGCGGAAGCGTAAAACAGCCGGCATTCCAGTTTGAGGATGCCATTCCAAGCATGGTAAAGGACGCTGCCATAAGCAGTAAAGGGGATAACGCTTATACTGTGGACCTGGTGCTTTCCGGAAAAAGGGAGCAGAGCATTTTTGGCGGCAGCGAGTTTGTTAAATTGGGTACATTGTCATTCGAGCCATCCAGCCAGGCTTGCGAATTAAAAGTTGAGGTTGTGGGGGAAGACGGCAACGCGCAGGAACCTTCGGTAGCGTATGTGGACGCCAACGGGCTGTCAGCAATAACAGCTCCTCTCCCCAACGCGGAACCTGTGACGCTTACAGTAAAGGAAACTTCCCAGGAAGCGCCTGTACAGAAGCCATTTGACGCTAAAGTAAAACTGACCGCGTCTGTGAAGAAGGGGACGAACCGTGTGAACTTTAGTTGGGAGAAAGCAGACGGGGCCGCTGGTTATATCCTTTACCGATATGACACGAAGGCGAAGAAATGCACATTGCTAAAAACGGTCAAAGGCGGGGATGTTACCACCTATTCCCGGACATTTGCATATGGCTCGACATATTCCTTTAAAGTCCGGCCGTATCGGGAAGAAGCAAATGGGAGCGTGAAATATGGCCGTTACAGTTCGGCGGTTAAGGCAAAGGTGGAATTGGCGCAGGCCACAGGCGTAACGCCTGAGTACCAGAGCGAGACGAAAGTTTCCCTATCCTGGCAGAAAACCAACGGGGCAAAAGGCTACCAGATATACCGAAGCACGAAAAAGAATGGGAAATATAAGCTGGTTAAGACAATCAAGAAAGGGACGATAACGTCTTGTTCCAATATCAGCCATCCGAGGGGGAAGGTTTACTATTACAAAGTCCGGGCATATGCGGTTGGGGAAAAGGGCCAGCGCGTATATGGCAAATTCAGCGTCCAGAAGCCTGCGGCGCCAAAGAAACCGAAGCTGCGCTTAAAGAAAAAGACGTCCGGGCGGGTGACATTATCCTGGAATAAGGTTGCGCGGGCAGATGGTTATTATATTTACAGGAGCACGACAAAATCCGGCAAATACGTATGCATAAAGACGATAAAAGGCGGGGATAAAACAAGCTATGCCATGAAGCTGCCGGGGGGTGCGCGTAGCTGCTATTACAAAATGTGCGCATACCAGAAACAGAACGGCAAGAATCAAAAAGGGGCGTACAGCGTTGTGAAAAAAGGGAAATAAAATACGTAGATAATAATTCCTTCCTGTTGCTTTTTTTAAGATTTTGATATAAAATACAGAATAACGCATATTTATGCAACAATATTCCCAACAGGAAGGAAAACAGGAGGAAACCATTATGAAAAGTGGAAGAAGATTAGCAGCATTATTGCTGGCAGGAGCCATTCTGGCAGGCGCCATGGGATGCGGTGTCCCGGCGAACACAGTAAATTCGCCGGAAGATATGGCAGGCAAGAAGATTGGCGTGCAGCTTGGGACGACTGGCGATACATTGGTGACAGACGCCTATAAAGATGACAGCAGCACGACCGTGGAGCGATATAAAAAAGGCGCCGACGCTGTGCAGTCCTTGAAGCAGGGCAAGATTGACTGCGTAGTCATTGACTCTGAGCCGGCAAAAGCATTTATGGAGCAGAACAACGACCTAAAGGTCCTCGACACCGAGTATACGGATGAGGATTATGCTATTGCGATAGCCAAAGATAACACAGAGTTGAAAGACAAGATTAACACCGCCCTTGCACAACTGGAATCTGAAGGCGTGCTGGACCAGATTATGGCCAATTATACAGGCGGCGACACTATGGGGACCTGCCCTTATGAGTCCCCGGCGGACACAGACCGCTCGAAAGGCAAGCTGGTGATGGCAACCAATGCTGCATTTAAGCCTTATGAATATTATGAGAATAATGAGATTGTAGGGATTGACCCGGATATTGCGCAGGCAGTGGCAGATAAGCTGGGCATGGATCTTGAGATTATCGACATGGATTTTGACGCCATTATCAATGCGGTGCAGTCCGGCAAGGCGGACATCGGCGTGGCAGGGATGACAGTGAATGAGGAGCGTTTGCAGAGCATTGATTTCAGCGATACTTATGCCAAAGCGAAACAGGTAATCATTGTTCGCGCCAAATAGGAGGAAAGGCTGCTGTGCAGAGTTTTGTAGAACAATTTACTTTGAATTTTATAAAAGATAACAGATACCAGTACATACTGCAAGGTTTTGTGAATACCCTGATTATTACGTTGCTGGCGGCTGTTTTGGGTATTGTCCTCGGGTTTGTGGTGGCAATCATACGTTCCGGCCATGACAAGACAGGGCATATGAAGATTCCCAATTTTATCTGCCAGGTCTATTTGACCGTAGTGCGTGGGACGCCCACGATGATTCAGCTTTTGATTATTTACTACGTGATTTTTGCTTCAGTGAACGTATCGAAAATTTTGGCGGCAGTCGTGGCTTTTGGGCTTAATTCAGGAGCTTATGTAGCGGAGATTGTCCGCTCCGGCATCATGTCCGTGGACGAGGGGCAGTCGGAGGCAGGCAGGAGCTTAGGGCTTAATTACAGGCAGACCATGCAGTTTATCATTATGCCGCAGGCATTTAAAAATGTCCTTCCCGCATTGGGGAATGAATTTATCGTATTGTTAAAAGAAACCTCTATCAGCGGTTATATTGGGCTGACGGATTTGACGCATGGCGGCGACATTATCCGCGGTATTACATTTTCCCCTTTTATGCCCCTGATTGTCGTTGCGCTGATTTACCTGCTGTTGGTTACCGGGTTATCCTGGTGTGTCAATAAGCTGGAGAGGAGGCTGAGAGTCAGTGAGCGGTAGAATATTGCTGGAAACAAAGGATTTACGGAAAGATTTTGGCAGCAACCAGGTGCT
>CATLBW010000025.1 GCA_949879775.1 uncultured Lachnospiraceae bacterium | reverse complement strand
TATCTCCTCTGTCGAAATAGTCCGAATCATCGCATTCTCCTTATAAATTCATGCATTCCAGTATACACGGTTCCTGCCATTCTCTTTTGCCTGATAAAGCGCATGATCCGCCGCTTTCACAGATTTCTCAAAATTACCATCATACTTTACCACTCCTGCCGAAATATGGAACTCCACAGGCGTATCTTTGGATGCTGCGATCATTTTACGGATTGCCTCCGCCCTTTCATACGCGTCTTCCGGCGTGCAGCCCGGCAAGATAATCAAGAATTCTTCACCACCGAAACGGATAACAGTGCCGCTCGCCGGAATTTCCCGCATCAGCGTCTTACCCAGATAATGAAGCGCCTGATCTCCGACATAATGCCCGTAAGTGTCATTGACTGCTTTAAAATAGTCAATATCCAACATTATGATGGAAATCGTCTCCTCTTCACTAATAATCTGATTGTCCTGGATGAGCTGATTCATCCTGTGCCGGTTATATACGGTAGTCAATGGGTCTGTAATCAGCGCATGTTCCAATTTGCGGGACGTCAGGTAACGTTCAAACTCCCCAAGGTTAAGGATACAGTGAACAAACATGATCCCCACACAGCAAGGGATATTCAGTGATAAAATCACATCAAGGTTCTCATAATGGTTAATTTGATGCGATATGAGTATTTCTGCAAAATATACGGTATAGCCCATTACTCCGAAACATGGCCTCGCGCCCAGACAGCATATTAGGAAAATAAAATTCATGATTGTAGCGCCTTCACTAAAATGCGTCTTAATCTCAAGATGGTATACAGACCAGATTGTCGCAAAAACAATCAGGTTAAGCAGCAGGTAGTTTAAAAAAGCCTTGGCCTTATAGCCCTTCGCCTTAGGTTCCAGCACAATGTACAAAATCAGCGGGATCAATATGGATGTGCGGGGGATTAAGGTTGGCATAATCGTATTCCCATTCAACTGATAATCCGAAACAAGATAGCTGAGCGACGCAAGGCTCGACAAAATAAGGATCAGTTTGATAAAAAACTGGTAATAATCGCATTTATACTGATAAAAATCCTGCTTTTCCTGCCGGCTCATTCCTTTATATATGTAGTATACTTCTAAAATATGCGCTACATTGTAATTCTTCACGGTTACGCCCCCTTTTTATATCTGAGGTGGTGATAATCCGTTGTTTATTATATAAAGGTTTGTGGTTGATGTCAAGGAAACGATTTTCCCGGGCTTTTATTTGCCCTGCCACTTGTTACTGTTCACTCCGTTCACAGTAACATTCGCAAATCCATGTAAAATTCGCTTCGCGAATGGGATTTGCTCACACCTGAATCATTTTCTTACGGACTTTGCAGTAAATGCAAAGTCCTGTGTGAACAGTAACTGCCATTTCAATGCCGCCCTGCGCGCCAAATATTTCGGCAAATGGAATTTCCTTATGCCCATATCTTCAGTTTTTTCCAGGACATGCTGGCACGTCTGTTCCAACAGGCAGCGCCGACATCCATGCCTCCTAATTTCCCTGTCATCGGCTCCGTCGTAATACCAATCTTCGGCAGACTCATACCCCATACGTTTTGCGCTGTCTGCAAGCTCTCCCTGGCATCCGTTTTCATGCTCAAAGGTATACCGGCTCAACACAGGGACAACATCCATCGACAGCCCGGTAAGGTATCGCAGGTCTTCATAGCTTATGTCCTGCCCCATATGCGCCACATTGTATTCGGCAATAAGCACATCCGTCCTCCCAAAAGAAAACACCAGGTAAAATACCGCAGCTACGCCCACACAGTAACGGAACAGCCCAAACTTTGGATGGCTTACCGCCGCCACGACGCCAGCCATCAGCGCCGCTAACATGGCAAGGAACCACAGCACCAACACCCTCAGGAAGCTCAAATGGTAGGTTCGTATATAAAGGACCATCCGAAATGCGCTCGAAGCAATCATTACATAAGTACAGCCAGAACAAAGCAGCAGCAGCGCTTTAAGAATCTTGTTTTCATAAAACAAAGCCATGCACAAAACAGCCAAAATAAAATTAAAGCTGCAAACAAACACCAACTGGAAAAACCCTTGCCTGGCGTATCCCGCATAAGTATATCCTTCCGGCAGCAGCATACCTCCGGTAAACAGGAATAACGCCTGTATGCCGCAAAAAATCACATAGACAACTGTAACCATAGACAAAAACGTAATTGCTATAAGCGGATTCTTTTTGCTCCCATTGATTTTGTATTGCGGCATATTCCTCAACGCAAGTGCCGAGAAAAAACTATATATTCCAAAGAATCCAATGAGCATAAGGAGTATCACCAGGAATACATTGGGTGAAAATACAACCTGCCCGAATAATTTATGGCATGTTTCGCCGATAACTTGAGAAAAAATCTGATCTGCGCTGCTCAAAAGCTCAATGATAACAATAAGCATTGGCAGGCCAACCAACATACCTATCAGAATATATTTTGCCTTTTTATTTTGCTTCGTTTCCCCTTTATGGTTATTGCGGTATTTTGCCAGATGAACAAACGGGGCCGCGACCTCCGGTATCATATTGAGGTACAAAAACAGCATATTCCCCAGGTATTGCCCAAACCCCCACGAACGGTCATCATTGACCTGCCGCAGCATAATCACAGTAACCATCAGAAGGATTCCCACTGTGTTAAAAAATATGACGAACAGATTCGTTGTGAGAAAAACGCTAATCCCCAAAAGTATGCAAATCCCTGCATACAACCAGTTAGCTTTTTTCCATGCAATACCTTCTTTTTTGAGGAATAATGCGCATGCCGCCAGCATTGCCGCCGTAATAAACGGAAATGTAATACCCGCATAATTGCGATAAAACGCCACGGCAAAACAAATGCTGAATACAAACGCAACTCCCAGGAAATATGGGGCGTTCCTGCTCATGCTGCTTTCATCAGCGCCCGGCCCTAAAACATGGTTTCCTTTGTCTGGCTGCCTTAGGGGACCGTCCCCTTTTTGCTGGTTCTCCAAACAGTTATTCTCCATCTTTTCCATCCTCTTCCCTCCATTCCAGGATATCCGCCGGCTGGCAATCCAAAGCCCGGCAAATTTTGTCCAACGTATCTACCTTGATTGCTTTCGCCTTACCATTTTTCAAAATTGAAATATTTGCCATCGTAATGCCTACACGCTCTGAAAGCTCCGTAACGCTCATCTTGCGTTTTGCCAGCATTACATCAATATTGATAATAATCGCCATATCACGCCTCCTTAGATTGTCAACTGATTTTCCTGCTGGATTTTTGCGGCTTTGAGGGCCAAATGGGATAAAGCCGCCGCTGTCACCGCCACCGCTACGCCTGCAAAATCTACAAACAAGGAGCCCAAAAGGATTCCTGGGTGGTTCATGTCCAAAAACAGCATTACCAGGTTCGCCAGGAAAAAATAGACGCTATCCAGAAGCGCAAGCATACAGATACGTTTAAGGTAGCGGGCATTCTCCTTAGAAAAAGAATTGTCCCTTGCAATCTCCATTGTAATCCTCCAGCCATTATAAAGCACAAGGTAGCAGGGCACGGCTGAAATCCACAAAACAGCCAGCCATGGCTCATAACAGTAGGCAAACTCGGGGTTAGCGTCCACCAAATCCCTGCCGAACATAGGAATCATGCAGCCATATATAACCAAGCCGCAAAGTGCGATTCCAATTATAATGCCTTTCAACCATTTACTAAAACTTTTCTGCGTCATAAAGATACCTCCATTCCTCATTCTTTTTTATGTATTATATTCTTAAAAACACAAAAAGTCAATATAAATTTATCGATTTACAATAAATTTATATTGACTTGCAATTTCTCTTTTGAAAACCACTTATTCATGGATACATTTGCAACCCTGCTCACTCTGCTTCAAACCCAGCGCCTGATAAAAGCTCCTTTGCCTTTTGCATATTCCGATAACCCTGGATTCTGGCACAGCCACCGCTAACCCTCGCCGACGCGCCATAAAGGGCTGCCATCTGCTTGTCGCCGATATAAATGCCGGACGACGGCGTTTCTACAATCCCCCCTATCTTCGCGCTGCGTTCCCTTCCGTCTTCGCCTGCCACCGTTAACTGCAAATCCTGATAATCCCGCACCCACTCCGCGATACGGCTCCTTCCAGGACCGTTGCCATTGCTGTCTGTAAACGCGGCAAACGATTCCTGCCCGAAAAATAATATAGGGGTATTTCCAAGGCTGATTTCCTCCCGCGCCGATTTCCACTTTAAGGGATAACTGCTGACGTCAATACCTGTAAGCGACGCTTCAAGCGCATATTCCTCCAGGCGGATTTTTACATCGCAGGAGGAAACGGCGGTAAAGCCATACAACCCTTCTATCTTGCCAAGCTCTTCCACGATCCCTTTTGTAAGCTCGGACTGTGACTGGATGAGGATTTCGTAGGATTTCTGCTGCCGCATCCAGAAATCCCCTGCCCAAACTGCCAACACAAGAAGCAAGCAGCCCACAGCAATACATACAATATCTTTATAAACATTACGTTTTCGCATACATATCCCTTCCTGTCCCCTGCCCGTTTTTTCCTGCATCCCGATTATGGACATACCTACATCCTGCCTGGAATTCTATGAAGCCATCCTCTGGTAATGTTTCATGCGCAGATACAGCCAGATAATTACCAGCAGCAGCGTTAATGCCGCGAAAAAAACAATCGTAACCCACCATTGGTTTGTCCTTGGTTTTGGTTCCTCAATCTCAAGCTTTACCGTCTCCGCTTCATGGACCTTCGTATGGATTTCTAATTTCTGCTCTGTCACCTCGCCCTGCTCGTCTTCATAAGATAAAATGACAAAGCCGTCTGTGTCCCCATACTTTTCACCGCCCCCCTCCAGCACATTCCCCTGCGTATCCATATCCAGCGTGCCTACAAAGACCTTTTGCTCACCATCCGCAGAAGTCCCCCCTTCTATATTGCCTAGGAATACTTCCTGCTGAGGGAACAGCCCCCTGGCTTCTAAACGGACCTTCACATTGTAGATAGTGGAAAGCCCGGTATTCTGCACCTGGAAATTTAAAAATTCCGTGTCAGAGGCATAGACCTGCGCCGGAAAAGAGAGGTTCGTAAGCTGGGCATACTGCGGCTGGCAGACAAGGAGCCTGACTTCCTCCGTTGAAGTATAACCATTTCCCTTCGCATCCTCATATTCAATCTGGAACTGTACCTGTATGGGGTCAACGGCAGCTTTCTTGGCGACTGTAACCTGCTGTGATAAATCCATAACGCCGTTCGCCTCTGTCTTCTCAAAATACCATGCATTTTTCTCAAATACGATATCCTTGCTTTCACAGAGCAGCGTTACTTTTATATTTTTTACTGTTTGCTTGCTGCTGCAATTTTTTACCGCTATATTCCACGGCGTACTGCTTCCAGCTTCCAACGCATTTCCCCTAAGGCTGTTTGCGGCGACTATCAGCCGCGGCTGGCTGTTATTTTCTTCTGTGGAAGGCTGCGGCGCGCCCGCCATCTCCTCCCCTGCGGGCTGCCCCTCTTCTATCCCCGGCAAATCCCCGGCATCCGCTTTATCAATGCCGCCATCTTCTGGATAAATGCCATCATCGCCGCTTCCCATTGGTCCAGCGCCATCGCCCGCCAGAGCAGCCTTTCCATCTGTAATTTCCACATAGACAGTAAAGCCTTGTCGAAACGTTACGCCTTTTGCCTTCCCTTCCACCCACAGATACAGCGGGTATTGCCCATTGACACGGTCTTTTTTCAATTTGACGCGGCACCGGTACAGGTACACCCCCTCACGGGAACGCTTCACCTGCTTACGGTAATTTTTATAATGGAACGGGCTTCCATTTCTGTCCTGAAAGTCCACGCCTACCGTAAGCCGGTTCCCCTCTAACTCATCTTCCGACACAAAGGGTACAACTAAGGACATTGTATTTTTGGTGATGGAAGGCTCGTAGCCTTTGGCAAAAGGAGCATCCATGCCGTCATATTTACGGCTGCTGTCTATGGAAATGCTGTTTTCTTTGGCAGGGCTTTCGTCTATCCCTGCGCTTCTTCTATCCGTAAGTTCGTCCGCCTGCGCATAGGCCCCCAAAGGACAAACGAGAAAAAGCGCAGTTGCCAGCAAGGCAGCAGGCGCAAATTTGTAAATACATTTTAAAACACTTCTTTTTATCCTCATAGCTCTCGCATCCTCCCTCCATCCATTTCAAACACCTTATCACACAGAATGCGGATATCCTCGCTATTGTGGCTGGCGAGGATAATGGTCTTGCCCTGTTTTTTCAAATCCAGCAGCAAGGCGCGGATATCCGCCACGCCATGTTTATCCAGCCCGTTAAAGGGTTCATCCAAAATGAGGAATTCCGGGTCCTCCATAATCGCCTGCGCAATCCCCAGGCGCTGGCGCATCCCCAGCGAATACTTGGACACAGCTTTCTTAAGATTAGGGTCAAGCCCAGCTTTCCTTACAGCCGCTTCTATTTCTTTTCTGGAAACCCTGCCACGCAGCCCCGCCAAGATTTCCAAGTTCCGCATACCTGTCAAGTTCGTAAGGAATCCCGGCGTCTCTATAATTACGCCGATGTTCTCCGGAAAATCTATTTCCCTGCCTATCACTTTCCCATTGACACGGATGCTCCCCTCCGTCACTGGCAGGAAACCGCAGATACACTTCATCAGCACTGTTTTCCCCGAACCATTGTTCCCGGAAAAGCCATAGACCCTGCCACGCTCCATAAAAACATTGATATCATGCAGCGCTGTATCCTCTTTAAATTTTTTCGTCACATGTTCTATCTCAATATAAGGCATCGCCGATTTCCCTTCTTTCTGAATCTATGCCTGACAGCCATTACGGCATTTTTACTTGCATGGCGCATCTGCCATTACAACAACCATTGCCCGTATTGTTATACTGCACTGCAAATCTTTTTGCCGTGCAGTATAATTGGTTTTGCTATGTGAATCTCAGATTTCCCGCAGGCGGTTATACAACAACAGACCATGGAAAAGCAGCGCAGCAGCCGAAAAGAACGCAAAAAATACCCAGATACCCAGCCCGTCCACGCCCCAGTCCTGCTCACATTTGAGCCACTCCGCCGGGTACATGGCATACATTTTTGTAAAGTAACGCTCTTTGAGTATAATAAGCAAATAATAGCAGACAAAAGGCAGCCCGTAGGTCATGTAATAATTGCAAAAGGCTGCTGCAAAAATCCCTGACACTTCCGCGAGTACCCCTCCCAGCAAAGAAATGCGCAGAAGGAAACGACAAGCTTTCAAGAGCTCTTCCCACGGCATCCCCCCCTGGACTTCCAATGGGTAAACCAGCAGGAAACTTAACAGCAGCGCGGCGCAGCCAGCCAGGAAAAACGGCAGGAAACCGCTGGCATAAATTTGCAACGTTTTTCTCCTGATATAAGCCATATGGCTGATTCTGGATATATACAGCCGCAAAAAACCAGAAGACGACTCTTTCACATATATGGCTCCCATCGGCAGCACAGCGGCGATGGGGAGCAGGAACACAACAACCTGCGTATCAAGCGCCGCCTGGTATAATTTCACGAAGCTCCCCTCACCCAAAGGGATTTCTATCTGGTAGAAAGGAAACCCGGCAAGGAATGCGGCAAAACAAATCAATGTTGACGCCCATAGGCTTTTTTCCTTCAACAGCTCTCTCATGAAACCCTCCACATTCTGTACCTGCCGCCTTAGGCAGCTTAATTTTTCATAGCCAGCAAACAGGCAGGGTTAAGCCTCTCCTGTAAATGAGCTGAAATTATACCGCTTGAGCGCATGGAAAGAAAACAACGCCATCATAAGCAGCAGCATCAAAAACAACACGCAGGACTGCCCGACCGATGGCAGGGTGTCATAGCCAAAATCATGCATCCCATATGTTGCATGGTTCAGTGGGCTTATCCAGCCGGTGATTCTGCGCATCAGGTACATTTCATATTCTTCTTTATGCAATATTTTTGCCAACGTTTCCGGGTCGAGCAAGAACCCAAACAGGCTGTAGCAAAGCCCTGCTGCAATACCCGCCTTTTTGCCCAGCTTCATCTGGAAATACAACATTAAAAAACTTAGCGTCAATGCATAGCAAACCAACAGCGACACCATCTGCAGGCAACACTCCAGCGGGGTCGTGCTTTCCATAACCTTAACCGTAGAGGGCACCGAAAATTTATCCCCCATGGAAGAATAGGCGAACAAGGCGGCTGTCTTGCTCCAGATATTCCCCGCGTACGTTTTTTGCATGCACAGCAGGCTGGTAACAGAAAGCATATACAGGATATAACCGGCTGTCACCAGGAAAATATAGAAAAACTGCGCAAGGAGCCAATATGCCTTACGTGTACGCAACAGCATATAAGGCGTAAAAGGCGTTAGTTTCGGCAAGTCAATAAACAATAAAATTAATAACAACGATGACAGCAGTATCGACGTAGCATCCCCAAACGTCCAGATAAACGGCTCTAACGCCTGCATCGGGGCATTATAGTAATCCGCCACCATCAGCGCCCGGTCGCTGAGGAAAAAACAGAGGATCAGGGCAAAAAGAAAGGTAAGGATGATACGGGGATTCCTGTAAAATCCCAGGAAATCCCACCGCACAGAGGAAACCGTCTGTTTCACAAATTCCTTCATTACCCTTTCACCTCCCTTTGTCCTGGCATACCTGCGCTTTGCTGCGCCGAGCACAGTCGCTTTAGCGACATATTTCCTTTTATGCGAGTGCGCATAATTTTTTCTTATCTTATGGGAAAGACACTTCCACACTTTAGCGTGACAAGGCCTTACCTGATAAGATTAAAAATCTACAATCAGTAACCCAGCGCGCGGTTAATCACCGTCCCGTCAATAGCATTAATTGTCATAAAGCTCTGGTTGGAATATTCCCCATTATTTTTCGTAGAATAGTCTTCATTTATGGCGTCAAACCCGCCAATGAAATCCCAGGCCGGCACCAACAGCCCGCTATCGTTATCTGCCGCCGGGTCATATATCCTGCAAAGCCCCAGCACGATTCTCTTAATATGGTACGTCCTTTTGCTCTCGTACTGCGTGATGTCCGCGTTCGACACCTCCATCATCTGCTCATAAATCTTGATGATGCTGTCAAAATCCATTAATTTCACATGTTCCGTCTGTATCTCCCCAATCTCATAAGGATTATAAATTTCTACATTCTGGATGCCGTCGCCTCCGACGATAATATCGCAACGCTCATAGCTCCAGGGTTCCAGCGTACTGTCCATATCCTCCAGCCCCCCGCCATAATCATCCGTAAAGGTAACCGGCACGCCATCCAGCTTCCTTGTAAAGTGAAACAGATATCCGGCGTCTAAAATATTATCTCTATTCACACCGCCCTCGCCATGGTGGAACACCGCATAATCCCAATTGTAGACTTCCTGCCCCCAGCCTAGTTTCTCCACCTTTTCCTCGGCAATTTTCTGTGCGTCTTCCAGGGAGATATCCAGCATCCCCTTTACTTCCTCTTCTGTCAGCCTGTTTTCACCGTTTTCCTCCGAACCCAATACATATGCTGTTTCTATCCAATCTGAAAACTCCCGCGGATCAATGGTATCCTTCTGCGCTCCCTTAGAAATACTAAATACGATATCCGGCTTCAAGCCATATTGAATGTTATAGTCATATATTCCCTGTTCCGTTTCCGCCACGCCATAGAAAGAGTCCGCATCCACTTCCTTTGTCCTTTCCTCACTCTTTCCGCTCCAATACTCCAAGCCAAAAGACGGTTTCACTTCCTCTTTGGTGACTTCATCAGGAGCCTCCTGCATTCGCTCCTCATCGCGGGCAATCTCTTCATCAATATTAAACTGCGGCTGTCCATTTTCATCCTCTCCAAAGTCATAAGGATCAAGGTTGCCCTCCGACTTGTACTTCTTCAGCCTGTTTATTTCCTCCTGGTAGTCCTCCTTCGTCCACTCATCATACGAATAGGCGTGGTAAAATGTCGCCCCCTCAAAAAATGCGTTTGTTACCGTGTCAATCATTTCCTGGTTGACCTCCCTGGCGGACACGGCATAAGTATTGATCGAACCAACCTCGGGCAGGATTACGTCCGCGTCTGTGTCTATCACCAGCCCGCCTCCCTCATAAGAAGCGTTGTTCTTATAATGTTCGGGCGCGCCCAATATTTCCCGCAGCGAGCCGCCCGCATTTTCTTTTGCGCTTTCGTATGACTTGATGGCACCCGTGCCTTTCTGCTTTACGATCGAATCTTTTGGCGTCTCCTGGCACCCGGT
The DNA here is from genome assembly GCA_949879775.1 of uncultured Lachnospiraceae bacterium. GTDB lineage: Bacteria > Bacillota > Clostridia > Lachnospirales > Lachnospiraceae > Petralouisia. The sequence continues at coordinate 21,235 of CATLBW010000025.1, read as the reverse complement.
AAGCATCGCCAGGCATAAACCTGCTGCAATTATAGAACGATATCTTTTCTTCATTACTGACCTCCTGAAATTTGTCCCTGGGAAGCCCCGGGGGGTTCTGTATAGGATTAGGGGCTTTCCTGTCCCTAACCTATATGGACTATCATAGCAGGTTCTTTTGGTCAAATATTCACCTGCCTGTAAAGGATTCGTAAACATAAGAAATCTTCGTCCCTTTCCCCACTTCACTCTCAATCTCCATCCTGCCATGGTGCACTGCTGCAATCTGCTCGCATAACGCCAGTCCCAACCCCATATTCCCACTCTTGCGGGAACGGGATTTATCTACACGGTAGAATGCCTTGCGCACCTTACCAATTTCCCCTGGCGGAATCCCGCAGCCTTCATCCCGCACCCACAAAGAGCATTCCCCCGCCCCCATGTAAATACTGCTGCCAGCTTCCGACGCCATAATACTGTTATTAATCAGATTAATCAAAAAACTTGTCATCAAGTCCAAATCAAGCTGCATCGTACGTCCCTGATAACCGTCTTCCACAACCAAATCCATGCCGTTTTCGGCAAGACGATGGCTGACATTATCCCGCACGCCTTCAAACAAAGCCTCCAAGGATATTTCCTGTAATGTAACCTTGCATTCCGGCTCATACAATTTTGTCAGCTCCATCATCTTCTCCGAAAGCCTTGACAGGCGCCCGCTTTCACGGTTGATATATTTTAACGCTTTCTCCTCCTGTTCATGGGTCAATTTCACGCTGAGAAGCGTCTCCGAATAACCCTTAATGGCAGTCAGCGGCGTTTTCAGCTCATGGGACATGCTGCCAATCAACTGCCTCTGCGCCTCATTCGTCTCCTCAAGGGGCTTCGTAATCTTCTTAATCAGAATTACCAAAAGCGCCGCCATAGCCAAAGAAGCCAGCATGGAAACCAGGATTTCCCGGATGGCAAGCCCAAAAGCTTCCCTGTAAATATAAGTGACGTCCACTACGTAAATATATAAATAGGATTCCCTCCCCTCTGCACCATTATCTTTTTTCTCTTCATAACAAAAAACCAATAGATAAGAACCGTCAATCTTCTCCTGTTTATACAAAAGGGACGTGCCCTGTTCTATTTTGATTTTACTTGTTTCAAAAACATAGGGGGAACTGTTATGCAATTCTTTGCCAGCTTTATAGAGGGCGGAGTTCTCCGGCATGTTTTTACGGAAGCAATAAGCCATCACATAATCCGGTATAAATTTTCCATACCCTACCTTATTCAGCTCTATGGACATATCCGATATGCCTCTGGAAAAAACTTTCTCCTGCTGTCCTTTTAGTATGTCTATTTTCTCCTGCTGGCTGACAATAATCACGTAAAATGAAAAAACCTGCGCCAACACAAACAACATGGTTGACGCAGTCAGCGCAATCTTCTTTATCATATCCATTATAAGACCTCCATCCGATACCCCACCCGGGGCACCGTCTTAATCACATCGCCAAAATCCAGTTTTTTCCTGAGATTACCCACATGGACGTCAACCGTCCTGCTCTCGCCGTCGAAGTCCACCCCCCAAAGGATATTCAGCATCTGGTCCCTGGTAAGTACGCGGTTGCGGTATTTCCAGAAAGTAATAAGGCAGTTAAACTCCATAGGCTGCAAAGCAATTTCCTTACCGTCTTTCGTCACCGTCCTGCTCTGCTCGTTGATTACCACATCCTTAATGCGGATTTCCCCTTGCAGGTCCTTGTGCACGCGGGCGAGCACCTTATCTATGCGCACCAAAAGCTCTAACATTTCAAACGGCTTGACAATGTAATCCTCCGCACCGCTCCTAAGCCCCTTAACCTTACTCGGCAAATCGCCCTTGGCTGTCAGGTAAATCACCGGGATCCCATGCTCTTTCAGCTCTTCTAACAATGCAAAGCCATCCTTCCCGGGCAGCATAATATCCAACAGGGCCAAATCATAATTGTCATGTTCTGCCAGATGGCGGCTGAACTCGCCCCCGTCAAAAAAAGGCGCCGGCTCGTAACCGGCAATTTCTAAATTCAGGCAGATTAAATCGTTAATGGCCGCCTCGTCTTCAATCACCAATATTTTTTTCATAAGAATTCCCCATTTACCTCAACATCTTTGATATTTTTATTATAGTGGATAAAAAGCACGAATGGAACAATGATTTGTAAATGATTTGTAAATGTCATTTAGATATGTACCTCTGGTTCTTCTGTTACCCCTAACACAAAGTCATATCACTGTTTAATCCCATAAACAACAATGCCACCCCGTGGCTCTAACAGCTTTAAGGGTGGCATTGTAAATTTATTCATTTCATCACTGTTTAATTCCAATACGGACCAAAGCCCGCTGTAATGCGATTTCCGCCCGCGCTACATCTAAGTCTGCCGTATGGTTGCGCAAACGTTCTTCCGCCCGCGCTTTTGCCGCCTCTGCCCGCGCCACGTCAATCTCATCCGGCCACTCTGCAACTTCCGCAAGGAAAGTCACCTTCTCACCAAGGATTTGCACGAAGCCCGCATGGATAGCCGCTTCTTTTTGCCCGCCGGATTCCGTAATCGTCACAATCCCAGGCGCCAGCACCGTAGTCAGAGGGATGTGATGCTTATAGACACCGAGTTCCCCATCCACAGAGTTGAACTCCACCATAGAAGCATCACCCTCATAAAAAATGCGGTCCGGCGTAATGATCTGCAATTGAAAATATTTGTTATCCTCTGCCATGTGTCCACCCCCTTGCACATTAATGTATCTGCATGCTTCGCATTTGCCTTCCTCCTTGCGGTAGTGGCACGCGCCGCTCTGCGTCACCTGCCATTTCGTCGGAAGGCATTCCAGAAATGCTTCGCATTTGCCTTCCTCCTATTTCATGCGGGCGCGAACATCATCGATGGAACCTGCATTCAGGAAATGTCCTTCGGGGACGTCATCATGCTTGCCTTCCAGAATTTCCTTGAAGCCGCGAAGCGTCTCTGTAATCGGCACATATTTGCCGTCCATGCCGGTGAACTGGGTTGCCACGAAGAATGGCTGGGAAAGGAACCTCTGTACCTTCCTTGCACGGTTTACCACCAGCTTGTCATCCTCGGACAACTCATCCATACCAAGGATTGCTATAATATCCTGTAACTCTTTGTATCTCTGTAAAATCTCCTGCACGCCGCGCGCAACCTCAAAATGCTCCTGCCCTACAACACGCGGGTCAAGGATACGGGAAGTAGAATCCAACGGGTCTACTGCCGGGTAAATACCAAGCTCGGCAATGGAACGCGACAACGTAGTCGTTGCATCCAGATGGGCAAATGTCGTTGCCGGCGCCGGGTCAGTTAAATCGTCCGCCGGCACATATACAGCCTGCACGGAAGTAATAGATCCGCTCTTTGTCGATGTGATACGCTCCTGAAGCGCACCCATCTCTGTCTGTAACGTAGGCTGGTAACCAACTGCGGACGGCATACGTCCAAGCAGTGCGGACACCTCCGAACCTGCCTGCGTAAAACGGAAAATATTGTCAATGAACAGCAGCACGTCTTTGCCGCCCTTATCACGGAAATACTCGGCCATGGTAAGCCCTGTAAGCCCCACACGCATACGCGCTCCGGGAGGCTCGTTCATCTGGCCGAACACCATACAGGTCTTGTCGATAACGCCAGATTCCTTCATCTCATAGTAAAGGTCATTCCCTTCACGCGTACGCTCGCCTACACCGGTAAATACAGAATACCCGGAATGCTCAGTCGCGATATTGTGGATAAGCTCCTGGATCAAAACGGTCTTACCAACGCCCGCACCTCCGAAAAGCCCAATCTTCCCACCCTTCTGATAAGGGCAGAGCAAGTCAACGACTTTGATACCCGTCTCCAACATCTCTGTGGAAGTTGCCTGCTCTTCAAATGTCGGGGCTTTCCTGTGGATTGGCATAAATTCTACTTTCTTGGGCGCCGGCTTCTCATCAATCGTCTCGCCTAATACGTTAAACATGCGTCCCAAGGTCTGCTCGCCAACCGGAATACTGATGGAAGCCCCGGTCGCTTCCGCATCCATCCCCCGGACAAGGCCGTCCGTAGGGCCCATGGCAATACATCTTACCGTATCATCACCCAGATGCTGGGAAACTTCCACCACCAGCTTCTTCCCACTCTTGTCAAGCGGAATATTGATGGCTTCGTTAATCTCCGGCAGGCTGCCTTCAGAAAACTTGATATCTAAAACGGCGCCAATAATCTGAGTGATCTTACCTATATTCTTTTTTGCCATAATTTCACTCCTTATAATTGTTATCCCAGACTAAATCTTCTACTCAGCCTGATTCCTCTCAGACTAAACTAATCCTCAGCCTGATTCCTCTCAGACTAAACTAATCCTCAGCCTAATCCGAATCAGAAAAACCGCATGGTTTTTCTGCGCGGGCAATCCGCTGCATTTATGCAGCTTTTTCCTCTGGATTGCCCTGCGATACTATAATCTCATCTCGTTTAGAAATACGAAGTATTTCTGAGATGTTTTCTGCGCGGGCAATCCGCTGCATTTATGCAGCTTTTTCCTCTGGATTGCCCTGCGATACTATAATCTCATCTCGTTTAGAAATACGAAGTATTTCTGAGATGTTTTCTGCGCGGGCAACCCGCTGCATTTATGCAGCTTTTTCCTCTGGATTGCCCTGCGATACTATAATCTCATCTCGTTTAGAAATACGAAGTATTTCTGAGATGCATTTAAGAAATCGCCTCTGCGCCAGCAATAATCTCGGTAAGCTCCTGTGTAATGGAGCCCTGGCGCGCCCTGTTATATTTTAATGTCAAATCACTGATCATTTCATCTGCATTGCTTGTCGCGGAATCCATGGCCTGCATCCTGGCGCCATTTTCACTGGCTACCGCCTCCACCAAGGCTCCGTAAAAGAGGCTGGTCAAGTACTTAGGAATAATCAAATCCAGCGCTTCTTCCTCGTTAGGCTCATAATTCATCAGCAGGCTGCTGTCTGCCTCCTGCAAATCCGCTTCATCAAATTCCACCGGAAGCAATTTTATCAGCGTTGGCTCATGGCTCACCGTATTCTTAAAATGCGTATAAGCCAGATAGATTTCTCCAATCTCCCCTTTGCTGAATGCTTCTAAAACTTCCTTACAGATTGTCATCGCATCTTCATAAGTGGGCCCTTCAATCACGTCAGAATAGTCTGCCTTAATCTCATAGCCCCTGCGCACCAACTGTTCCTTCGCCTTACGCCCAATCATATAAATCTGGGCGTCCTTAACGGCAATCCCGCTGCTCGTGACAAGCTTCACGATATTGGAATTGTATCCGCCTGCAAGCCCGCGGTTTGAAGCAATCGTAATAATTGCCTTTTTGTCAGAATCCCCCGCTTTTAAATAAGGGTGGTTAATACTGCCGCTCCTTGCAAGCATTGAAGTCACAGTCTGGTACATATGGTTAAAATATGGATTGGACTGCTCCGCACGGTTTCTCGCTTTCTGCAATTTAACAGTAGAAACAAGCTTCATGGCTTTTGTGATTTGCTGCGTACTCTGTATGCTGCCTTTTCTTCTTTTAATGTCCCTCATGGACGCCATAATGATTCACCACCTAACTGATTTCCTATTTACTGTGCTGTTCTTTGCACATATAGGCATGCCTTGTTAAGGCGCACTACTGTCTCTACTTAAACTGTGCCTTGCACTCCTCAATTGCCTTTACAAGCTTCTTCTCCGTCTCCTCTTTGATTTCCTTATCGGTACGGATAGCCTCTGGGATCTCAGGATACTTTGTATCTATAAAATCAAACATTTCTTCCTCAAAACGCAGGATGTCCGCAACTGGAATGTCCAAAAGATATTTCTTAGTCGCCGCATAGATAATCATAACCTGATACTCTACTGCCATCGGCTTATACTGCGGCTGCTTGAGCATCTCACGGATTCTCTCGCCTTGCGCTAACTTCTCTGTCGTGTCTGCATCCAGCTCAGAACCAAACTGCGCAAATGCGGCAAGCTCGCGGAACTGCGCCAGTTCCACACGGATAGGAGCCGCTATCTTCTTCATTGCCTTAATCTGTGCCGCGCCGCCTACACGGGATACGGACAAACCAGCGTTGATTGCCGGACGGAACCCTGAGTTAAACATCTCTGTTTCCAGATAAATCTGCCCGTCTGTAATAGAAATTACATTGGTGGGGATATATGCAGAAACATCCCCTGCCTGCGTCTCAATGATGGGCAAAGCCGTTAAGGAACCCCCGCCCAATTTCTCAGACAGCCTGGCTGCACGCTCCAACAACCTGGAATGCAGATAAAATACGTCTCCAGGATATGCCTCACGTCCTGGCGGACGGCGAAGCAACAGGGAAAGGGTACGATATGCCGTCGCATGCTTGCTCAAATCGTCGTAAACCACCAGCACGTCTTCCCCATTTTCCATCCATTCCTCACCAATCGCACATCCAGCGTATGGTGCAATATACTGTAACGGCGCAAGCTCACTGGCTGTGGACGCCACTACCGTGGTATAATCCATAGCGCCAAATTCCTCAAATGTCTTTACAATCGTTGCAACCGTAGAAGCTTTCTGCCCGATTGCCACATAAATACATTTTACTCCCTGTCCCTTCTGGTTGATAATCGTATCAACAGCAATCGCTGTCTTACCTGTCTGGCGGTCGCCGATAATCAGCTCACGCTGGCCCCTGCCAATCGGAATCATGGAGTCAATCGCCTTAATACCTGTCTGCAGCGGCGTATCTACGGATTTTCTGGAGATAACGCCGGATGCAACTCTCTCAATCTGCCTGAATTTAGTGGTCTCAATAGGTCCTTTGCCATCAATGGGCTGCCCCAAGGCATTTACCACACGTCCAGTCATAGCGTCGCCTACCGGGACTTCCACCACTCTTCCCGTCGTCTTTACAGTATCGCCTTCGTTGATATTCTTATGGTCTCCTAACAACACGGCACCAACATTATCTTCTTCCAGGTTAAGCACCATTCCATAGACTTCACCGGGAAACTCTAATAATTCGCCCTGCATGGCATTTTCCAGACCGTGAATTCGCGCGATGCCGTCCGCCACCTGGATAACCGTACCGACATCAGACACCTCAAGCTGTGCGGCATACCGCTTCACTTGTTCTTTAATGACGGAACTTATTTCCTCTGGTCTCAAATTCATGGAATTATTCACCTACTTTCAACTGTATTTTCGATAATTCCCGGGTCAAAGTCGTCAGCCTGCTCTTCACGCTGCTGTCGATGACTCTGTCACCAATACGAATTACCATGCCGCCGATTAAACTATCATCTACATCATAGTGCATCTCAAATTCCACATATTTCGTGGTCTCTAATAATTTCTTCTTCACCTGCTCCTTCTGACTGCCCGAAAGCGGCATAGGCGCAGTCACATAAGCGGTGCCGATGTTTTTATATTCTTTTACCTGGTCAATGAAATATGCAAACACAGATTCCATTTCACCGTAATGGTCCTTGGAGATAAGCATACGCATGATTCCTGTGATCTCATCACGGACCCTGCCTTTAAATACTTGTTCCAGAACGCCAATTTTTTCTTCTTTTACGATTTTTGGGTGATTCATCAGTTTGGAAAGCTCGCTGTCTTCATGAAGTATCTGCCTAACCATTCTTGCTTCTTCCAACATCTCATCCATCTGACCAGATTCCACAGCAAGCTCAAACAATGCATCCCCATATGTCTTGGATACTAGCTTTGCCATGTACTCTCACCTATTTCTTTCAATGTCTCATCCACCAGCGTATTCTGGATAGATGTATCGATAGAGGCTGCGACTACTTTTCCTGCCATCATGGAGGCAATTGCAATCATCTCCTGTTTTGCCTCATCCATCACGCGCTTCTTCTCCAACAAGGCTTCCTCATTGGCGCGCTTGATAATCCTTGCAGCCTCTTCCTTTGCCTCATCCACAATCTTTGTTTGATTCTTTAAAGCTTTCTGGCGGGCCTCACTTAATATTTCCTCCGCTTCCTTCTCAATACCCTTGAGCTTCTGGCCGTATTCCTCTTTGACAGCAGCAGCTTCTTCTTTGTCCCTGCGGGCAGTGTCGATATCATTCTTGATCCGCTCCTGCCTGTCCTTAAGCATCTTCTTTGCCGGGTTAAACAGCAGATAAGACATCAGCGTGAACAAGAACAGGATAGCGAGCAGGGAAAGCACGGTATCATGCAATAGCTGAGGGTTTAAGCCAAATAATTGTTCCAAGGCCGGGCCTCCTTTCCTTGTTATTGCGCTGTATTTTGCGCATAAAGGTATGCCTGTTAAGGCGTTCCTTGTTATTGCGCTGTATTTTGCGCATAAAGGTATGCCTGTTAAGGCGTTCATTAAACTATTGTGTCGCTATTTCGCTCCTTATTTCAACGGCTGCACGAACAGTAACAGGATAGCTACCAACAAACCATACAGACCGGTAGTCTCTGCTACCGCCTGCCCCAAAAGCATGGTAGAGGTAATGTCAGATTTCGCGCCCGGGTTCCTTCCTACTGCTGCTGCTGCATGTCCTGCTGCAATACCCTGTCCAATACCAGGTCCGATACCTGCGATAACCGCAAGACCTGCGCCGATTGCTGAACAAGCTCTGATTAATTCTGCTCCTGTAATGTTATCCATAGATAATTCCTCCTTAATTATATGGTATCGGCATGTGACGCCTAATGCCACCTGCCATTTCGCCGGAAGGCATGAATGGGATACTTGCCCTCCTTACATTTTCCTAAATATAGCCATAGTCCCGGAATCCTCTCCGGTGCACATTCCCCTATTTTACCCTGGCAGGGAATTACGCCAGCAAAATCAGGCAATGCCTGAGAAAACCCTATTCTTCCTCGCCAATCGCGTTGCTGATATAGGTCATAGTCAGCATACAGAACACATAGGTCTGGATGCAGCCGGAAAAAATATCAAAATATGCATGTAATGCACCCGGCCAGAAGTATGCGATCTTGGACAGCAACGCATAAATCAGCGCCATAATAATTGTTCCTGACAAAATATTTGCAAATAGACGCAATGACAGGGACACCGGCACTGCAAGCTCGCTGATTACGTTAATGGGGAACCAGATGGGCAGCCATGGCGGCAATGGTGAACACATATCAACCCAAATTTCTTTGGGCTTCTGGTATTTAAACTGATTAAAATGAATCAAAATAAAACTCAGCAATGCCAGTGGGAATGTCACACCGTAATCCGCCGTCGGCGGACGAAGTCCAAACAGCCCGGAAATATTGGAAATCAGTATGAAAATAAATATGGTCCCAATATAATTAACAAACTTGTCTCCGCTTTTGCCCATAACGCCGTGAACCATCTTGTCGAGCATTTCCACAATCAGCTCCACCACGTTCTGAAACCCGCCCGGAACCTCCGAAGCATGTTTCATCGCCCGGTTTGCCGCAATGGAAAATACAGTTAGTACCAACATGACAATCAGCAGGCACACATGGGTCGTCGTAATCCAAAAGGTCTGCCCGAACAGCTCATAGGAAAAGAGTCCCTTTACCATAATGTCTATATCCGGACCGGAAGACAATAAAATCGCATCCTGCACTCTCTCACCTCCTTATCATTATTTTATTTAATAGGAAACGAACAAAACGTAAACGTTTTGATTCGTTTCCTGCGCCGGATGCACGCCGCAAGCGGCATATTTCCTATGTGCATCCGTGCGATATATATATCAATCTGAATTTACAGATGATTTATCAGATCCAACGGACATCTCACTGCCCCCATTTTGCCTGCGCGAAATGATTTTATGGAACATCGGCTGTAGATAGGCAGATACTTTCAGGCCCATCAACCCTAAAAACATAATGAGCGGATTCGCTAGCTTAAAATACCACGCAGCTACGAAAACGCCGACAACGACCACATAACGAAGAACCGACCAGAACCCTGTCCGCACCGCTCTTCCTGAGGTTGCCGCTGCGTCCACCGCGTCTAAAATAACAATCGCCATATTGATTGCCATACCTATGGCCAAAGCAATGCCTATCCATAACCCCAGCGTATACTCCAGCTTATCATTAACGAACCACATGCCGGTAAGCTGAAGCACAATGCCATATAACAGTATCCCAGCAATCAACTGCGGAAGCGCCGGGTTAATCCTTTTCAACATAATTGCTATCCCTTTCTATATGGCGGTTTCGCCCACTGCCGCAAACAGGCGCATCCGGTATTTCCCTATGCCCTGCGCGTCCATTGTCCCTGGCATTGCCAACGGGAGCGCCCGTTATAACAGACTGCGCCCTACGCGTACCCTTACCTCTGGACGGGCTTTCACTGGAATAAATTTTCTGCGCCATGATATAGACATTGCGGAACCCGGCAAGCGCACCCATTATAAATAGTGGTATCACAATCCACTCCACAGCATACTTTTTGCCGATAAATACCCCAGCAATTGTGCATAAAAAAATAGGCGCCAACATGTTAATTCCAAATTGCGTAATCATTGTCAGCGAACGGTATACGCTTTTGTCATATTTCACATGAGGCACCTCCTAATTCTTATTTCACGCGCCAAATAACCAAATTTACCCGCTATAAGGAACATTATATCTATTTCTTCCACAAATGTCCATTCCTTACGAAAATATTTTATACAATTATAGTACCATCTTCACTTCCCTGCCTGTATGGGTATATTGATAATACCGGACGCCTGCCGCATCCATCATCCGCTTTGACGCGATCACGGACGGCGTATCCTTATACTTATCGCTGTCATAAATTACCGTCTTGATGCCGGCCTGGATAATCGCCTTGGCACATTCGTTACAGGGAAACAGTGAAACATAAAGCTTCGCCCCCTCCAGGCTGCCGCCGCGGTAATTTAAAATAGCATTCAACTCGCTATGGGTCGTATAGAGGTACTTATTATCTTCCGCTTCCCCTTCGCGGCTCCAGGTAAATTCATCATCCGAACATCCCTGCGGAAACCCATTGTATCCCATAGAAAGGATTTTGTTATCCTCGCTGACGATACATGCCCCTACCTGTGTATTAGGGTCTTTCGAACGCATTGACGACAACATGGCAACCCCCATAAAATATTCATCCCATGTTATATAATCCTGCCTCTTACCACTCATTGCTACCTCTTCTCCTTAACTATGCCGCACACTACATATATGGGCCCTGCCTATTTTGTTCCAAAAATCCGATCCCCCGCATCTCCTAAACCGGGGACGATATAGCTGTGCTCATTCAACCCTTCATCCAGCGCCCCTATATATAGGTCCACGTCAGGGTGCGCCCGCCCCATGGCTTCCACGCCTTCCGGCGCCGCGATAATACACATAAAATGGATATTTTTCACGCCCTTGTCTTTCAGCATGCTAATCGCTTCCACGGCTGAGCCTCCCGTTGCCAGCATGGGATCTACCACAAACACCTCCCGCTTTGCACAATCTTCCGGTAATTTACAGTAATATTCCACTGGCTTTAACGTCTCCGGGTCACGATACATGCCGATATGCCCCACCTTTGCCGCCGGGATAATTGCCAGCACACCGTCCACCATTCCAAGCCCTGCCCGGAGAATTGGGATAACGGCGAGTTTTTTCCCTTTCAGCTCTTTTACTGTCGTGCTGCAAATAGGCGTCTCTATTTCTATATCCACAAGCTCCAGCCCCCTGGTGGCTTCATAGCACATAAGCATTGCAATTTCCCCAATGATATTCCTGAATTCCTTGGAACCTGTAGTAGTCCGGCGTATCCAGCCTATCTTATGCTGGATTAGCGGATGCTCCATTACATAAACTTCTGCCATCCTGTCTCCTCTCCAATCCTTTTATGTATTATCTTGCTGGCTGCCTGCCTTGGGAGGTTGTATTCATTCATCCAGCGCTTCATTCATAAGGTTCACTAACTTCTGGATTGTTTTATTTAATGTCTCATAACAAAGCCCATAAGACTGCAGCGTCCCCCCATAAGGGTTGAGGATTTCCAGTTCATCCCCGACCAGCTCTGTCAGGACCTCTACATTAGCATGGGTTGCCCCCTCATACTCTTGGAGGATCTTATCCTTCTGCCCTCCCTCAAATGTGAGGAGAAGGTTTTCCGGTGACAAATCTTCCTCCTCAAGCTGGCTGGACATTTTATCCGTCATATTGATGCCATTGCTAATTAAAACTGCCTCTGCCTTTTGGTTCAAAGGTTCCGGGAAAAGGACCACCAGCCCCCGGCTCTCTATCTTAACTGGGTATTTTATGGTATATTCCTTCATGATTGCCTCCGCCATAGGGGCTCGGCTCGTCCCGCTTTCACACACAAAAATGATTTTCCTGTACTGTTTCATTTTGCTGCCTCCATTTTCACTACACTTCAATCACCTGATGCCCGGCGGCCTTTAGCATACGGTTCATGATTGCCTGTCCAATCCTGGGCGTAGAAAAACTTTCTGAATATATAATATCCACATTCATCTCGTCAAATTCCCTCAATATTCCATACAGATGCCGCGCTATCGTATCCTCGTCATTCCTCGTGCCAATACTTTTGACAATTCCATAGCGGTAACACCCGCAGCTTTCATCCGTTCCGATTACCCCCGCAGCCTTCCCGGATTCCATAGCTTCTCTTGTCAGGCTATTGATTGTTTGCTGTACCCTCTCCTGCGCCCCATTTACCAGAATCAGTTCTGCCTTGGGCGCGTAATGCTTATATTTCATCCCAGGCGCTTTGGGATGTATGTCCGAACGCTCCTCCCCAAGCCCCGGATCAATCCTGGCCTCCCCGATTACCTCCCTAATCATATCCGGCGTAACATAGCCAGGCCTAAGCACCATAGGGATCTCTTCTGAAAAATCTACAATCGTTGATTCTATGCCAATCCCCACAGCCCCTCCGTCCAAAATCATGGGAATCCTGCCATCCATGTCCTGCGCCACATGCTCAGCCCGCGTGGGGCTGGGCCTGCCCGAAGTATTCGCGCTGGGTGCCGCAATGTAACCGCCCGCCGCCTCAATCAGCGCTAATGCAGCCGGATGGCTGGGCATACGCACCGCTACCGTGCCAAGCCCTCCTGTCGTCTCCGCCGGGACAATGCTGCGCTTTGGGAAAATCATCGTCAGCGGACCCGGCCAGAAACGCTCCGCCAGCTTCCTGGCTTTCTGCGGGATATAGGCGGCAATCTTATTTAAATCTTCCATACAGGATATGTGCACAATTAAAGGATTGTCTGACGGGCGCCCCTTTGCCTGGTAAATTCTAGCGGCAGCTAAAGGGTTCAAGGCATCTGCGCCCAATCCGTAAACCGTTTCTGTAGGAAACGCGACCAAGCCGCCCTCCCTGAGAATGGCGGCTGCCGCTTCAATTTTCTGCTGGTTTTGTATTTCTTCGCCTTCGATGATTTTTTCTATGACCGTCCGCATGGTTTCTCGTCTTTCTTGATAGAAGAATAAAGCGGACAAGTCCGCTTCAACTCCCCTTTTTCTGGGTATGCGCTGCTCTTAGCTTTATGTACATTATAACATATTACCAAAAGTTGACAACTACTACATATGGTACTGTCAGCGCCGTAATCCCCTATCCTGTAAAAATTTATTGCTGTCCTTGTGTCCCGTTTTGTACTTTATTGTCACCTCCGCCCATATTCAAGCAATTCATAATACCGCTTTTTATGGCTTGGGCAACCTTTTTCTGATATTCCTCCTCCTTCAAAAGCTCCGCCTCTTCATAATTGCTGAGGAACCCACACTCCACAATTACCGTTGGGGAGGGCGTCTTTTTCAACAGGAAATAACTTTCGTTCGCTTTCGCTTGACGATGGTTCTGGGGATCTAGCTGTTCCACCAATGCCTGCTGCAACGTCTCCGCCAGCTTTTTCCCCTCCTGGGACTGCCCATAGTAAAAGACCTGTGCGCCCTTTACAGATTCGTCCGGGTAACTGTTCTGGTGAATGCTCACGGTAAACACCGGTTTCGCTTTGGTGATGATTTCACAACGTTTGCGCATATCCTCGACTTTCTTATTTGGGGACGATTTCCCATAAAGCCCGCCATCATCCTTGCGGGTCATGACGACTTTAATGCCCTCCTTTGTGAGAAGGCTCTCAAGCTCCTTGGCAATTTTTAAATTTATCTCCTTTTCCTTGACTTTATTAATGCCTATTTTGCCAGGGTCGTCCCCGCCATGGCCGGCATCCACCACGATGCATACTTCACCCTTCTGGGCCTTGAGGCTGTCTACCATATATGCCCCTTCCCGCGCAAACAGGCAGGCCCCTAAGAGCAGCACCACTGCCATCACTACTTCTATTCTTTTTTTCATACGTTCCACCTGATTATCTTTATAAATAAATATGATAACAGGAAAAAAACTAGTACAACGAAAATTAAGTCTTTGATATATTCACGAAGGATAATTGATTCAGATACAAGGAAGAAAATCGACGGTGTAGCGGTGGCTACAGCTAGATTTTCTGACGCAGTAGCTGGACAATTAGACAAGTGAAGATGTCAATTACTTAATATTCGTTGTACTAGTACCCCGAAAACCAAGAAAATGGGAGGGGAAAAACTCCCCTCCCGAATCCAAAGAATTGATGCGCCCGTATTTGCTAAGGTATTACTGTGAAATCAAACATTTCCGCCAGGGTTTCCAGGTCTTTGTCACTGACATCATAGGAATCATTCATAATGTCGCCAAGGACATTCACCACAATATAAGACTCCTCTTTTTCCACAATAATCAAGCCCTTATCATTGCTATTCGCCAACAGCACAGGCTGTCCATTTTCTGTTGTGTACTCCCACTGCCGATAATCGTCAATATTGCCCACGTTCAAAATAACGGTGTCAAAGACGCCTTTCACGGAACGGCGAAACTCATACTCAGCCAGGCAGGCAGGCTCCCCCGGGATAACGGCCGTCCCCTCCATCTGGAAAGTACCGTTTGCATAAAAATAGCTCCCAAAAATATCATTCCTTGCATTTTCCACCGTCTTCCCACCGATATCCCCAACACCGACACGGCTGCATAACGTTTTATAATCTTGCTCCACCACCATGCCCTCCAACTTCGCCAGCTCGTATTTCTCGCAGATTTCGTCAACCTTATCTGCCATTTCCTGGGTATAGCAGCCATAAATGTACTCGTATATCTCGCCCAACCCAACTATATCATTGCCAACCTGTGAGAGTATCGCTTCATCCGCGTCATAACCCTCCTCAAAATCCGTCCACTCACTGCATGCTTTGTATTCGGGGCTGTCGGTAACCCCCTGTAAGGATATCATATCTACACGGCCCTGCAAATGTACTATTTCCTCTCCACGACCCTGTATCGGCATATCTATGGTCTTCTTCCCCAGGCTGAATTCATTAAGCCCAAAAAGCCCGGTAGCATATGCCACGGTCGGCACAGTTAATGCCACGGCTACGGCAGCCGCTATACGAAGAATATGTTTTGTCTTTAATTTCATCCGCTCTTTTTCCTTTCCTGCAAAATTACCCTCCGACGCCTTAGAACAGATATTCCTTAACATCCTTTTTTTGGCTTCATCATCCGGCGTTATCGTTTCATAAGCCTTTCTTATTTCCTTGTCCATTAATCCTCACCACCCAGATATTTTTTTAAAATTTTCCTTGCGCGCATAAGCCTGTTGCGCACGGCCGAGCCGGAACAATGCAGCATCCTAGCAATTTCAGAGGTCTGATACCCTTCATAGTAGTACAGAAAGACAACTTCCTTATATTTGATGGGCAGCGCAAGCACCGCGCTTAAAATATGCTCATCCCGTGAAAGCTTTGCTGCCTCCAACGATGGGTAATTGTCAATATCCTCCACTTTCCGGCGCCAATGCTTTAATGCATCCTTGCACGTATTACATGCAGTCACTATCAGCCATGCTTTTTCATGCGATTTCGACTGAAACGGCTTGTCGCTCGTTATCAGCTTCAAAAATGTCTCCTGCACGATATCTTCTGTATCAGCCTCATTTTTCATAAATGAAAAGCAGACACGGTAGATGGTGTCAACATAACGATTGTAGATTTCCTCAATCTCTTCATCCGTACGCAATGAAGAATACATTTTCCTCACCTGCCTTTCAATATAGATACGATTTTTTTGCAGGAAATGTCGCATTTATTTCAGAAAATTTTATTATAATTTGCAAATGATGGTTTAGCAATAACTAAGGATTTAATGGCTTTCGATAATTCCTCTGCCAGCCTGGCATGTCCTTCTGGCGCAAGATGCAGGGAATCTGTTTGCGACGGCTGGATATAATCTGCCGCATTAAAAAATATACATTGGTATTTTTCCGCTATTTTTGCATACCACCGGGGAAACTCCCTTGAACGGCTGACAGCATCCGCTGAAAATGAGCCTCTAAAAGGCGAAAAAACAATCCCTTCCCCAATTTCCGGTGGGGAAACCAAGATAATCTGCGGCTCAAACCCTTGTTTCTCCCTCGTAAAATCCCCAATCACCTCCACAAGGGCCCCTGCCCCATCTGCAATTTGCCTGGCGCTTGCATGGAATGTCTCTTTTAAATCGTTACTTCCAAGCATGAGGATTACGATATCTACAGGTTTATGGGAATTCAGGCAGGGACGCAGGTAGCCCATGCCATTTTTCCATCCTTCCTGTGGGTCGTCAAAAACCGTCGTCCTTCCATTACAGCCTTCTTCTATAATCCGGTAGCCATTGCCAAGCAGGTTTTGCAGCCGCCCTGTCCACCGAACTTCTTGCGGGTATCGCAGCCCATTTGACGGGTTATATCCATATGTATTGGAATCGCCATAACACAATACCGTCTTCATCATCCATCCCTCCCTATAAATCACAGATATCCCATTTGGGGACAACAACCTTTTATCCGCAAGCAAAAGATAGTCATTTTTTTGCCATGCGGATCCTTTCCTTCAGCTTCTCATTCATCCGTCTTGCTTCCCTGCGCTGCGTCCAATACAAGATAAGGTATATTACAAAAAATACGAACACAATTGCCAATTCCATCCCTAAGACCTGCGGACCACTGCGAAACGTAAACCAGCCAAACAAGAAACCAAGCCCCAGCACTGCCACATTGATATAGATAAAATACAGAATGGTACGAATTAACATGGCATTCCTGGATATTTCTTTCCCACCCTCCAGCGGAATTATTACGCTCCCTAATGTGCAGACTGCCGAAAGGGACAATATCTGCCATAGGATATCGGCATGGATAACCAAATCCCATCCATAAAATACAGGGATATAGATTGCCGTCACGAACACGATGCCAGCAGTAACTTTTTCAAAAAACGACAGCATGGACTGCAAACGTTTCATCCTTGTTTGCTCCTTTCCTGATTTTTTAAATTCTTATATGCCCAGCTTCTCTTTTAAAGAGCTGACATACTGCCTGGAAATGATAACCTTTTCCCCATTTTGCAACAGCGCTTCATACCGTCCTCCAAAGGCTGGCGTCAAGCTCCTGATTTTGTCCAGGTTCAATATCACTGACTTGGAAACCCGCACAAATATCCGTCCAGGCAGCTCTTCCAACAGTTCATAGAGCTTACTCCTCACCTGATACACTTCTGATATGCAGTATGCAAAAACTTTCTGGTCAACTGACTCAAAATAAAACACATCCTCCGGTTCAATAAAAAACATCCCGCTATCTCTATATACGGTAAGCTTTGCCCCTCCCGGCCGCAAACGGTTGATTAATTTTACCATATCATCATTCAGAAATCTGCATTTAAGGATGATTTCCTCCTCCTCATCTGGGCCAATATCCACAATTGTCACCTTCATAATGCAATTCCTCCATTTTTCATCTGCAAAGCACCGCCTTCACAGTGCATATCCTGTCAGCGGTCACTGATAGGCTTTCTCTTCTGGACGATTATTATCATGATAAACGCCAGTATACCACATCCTAACAGAAACAACACCTGAAATGAAAAAGCCGCCAGGTTTTCACCCATTTTTACCCGGATTCCCATATATTCTTTGTACTCTGACACCACCTGTGCCGGCAGCCCATCAAACGTGCGCGCGAGCGCACTTTCACAGCAGACCTCGCGCAGCAGGGACGCCCCGTGAAGGATCGGGATATATTTCAGCGCCATTGCCACGCCATCCGGAAGGTAACCCATCGGAAGATAAATAGCCCCCACAAACCCTACCAACGTCCCCACCACAGTAGCCATCCCCGACCATGCGCTGGCGCTTTTTATAAATAAGGCCAGAAGATACATAATAACCGAAAAAATGCAGACGTTTAACACAATCAGCAGCAAAATTTTAATAAACGCCTCCATGCCAAGCAGTTCCCCGCCTGTCGCCACAATGTAACACAACGCGGCAGCAAAAGTCAGGACACACATAAAAATGCCAATCAACACGGCTGACGCTACATAGGAAAGCGCGATAACGCTCCGGCTGACAGGCGCGGAATAAAAGCTTGCCAGTTTCCCTTCCGAGGCGTCCGTCACCCGGCTCCCGATCACCGACAATGTAACCGTAACCGCGTTCACCACAAGGATTCCCGCCAAAGTCCAATACTGCACCAGCTCCCTGGCGTTCTCCTTATCCAAAGCGGCGTCACGCACGCCCCCGTATTCCTTCAACAGCCCCACAACGTTCTCTTCGTTCATATTCCCCAGAAATACTCCCATCAGCATCAAGACAATGAACATAGCAAGCAATGAAAAGAAAACTGCTGCCCTATCCCGCAAAAATACCCGGCAATTGCGTTTTGTCAAATTAACAAATTTTTTCATTTCCATCCTCCTTCACACCATGCACCGATGTAGCGTCCATCTCCTTCGTAACACTTAAAAAAACGTCGTCCATCGTCCCCTGAATTACCTCAAACCCTTGCAGCATCCCTTGCATCTCCGCAAGCAATGGCAATGCCGCAAGCGTGCTGGCAATTTTCACAAGAATCCCTTCTTCCCTTATCGTATAAGCTAAACGGCACTGTTCCAGGCATTTCCTGATCTCTTCCCAATTATCCGCGCCACATTCCGGCCCTGTCCTCGGAATCAGGTATAATTTATCCTTGGCATATGTTTCCTTTAGGGAAAAAGGCGTGCCGTACTCCACAAAATGCCCCTGCGCAATAATGCCAATATGGTCCGCTTTTGCCGCCTCCTCCATATAATGGGTCGTCAGAAATACCGTCATCCTCATTTCCTTTTGCAACATATGCACTGTCTCCCAGACGCTTTTCCTGGTCGCCGGGTCAAGGCCGGTAGTCGGCTCATCCAGAAATAAGATGTCCGGCGTATGCATCAATGCCCGCGCAATCTCACATCTTCTCTTCTGCCCGCCTGACAATTTACCAAAAGGACGTTTCAGCACATCCCCCAGGCCGAGGATTTCGGTGACATGGACAAGGTTCTTTTTTAATTTGCGGCTGTCTGTCTCATACAGGCTCCCACGCAGCAGCAAATTTTCCTTTACCGTGAGCATTTTATCCAAGCAATTACTCTGATAAACAACGCCGATATGCTTTTTAATTTCCTCATTTTCCCTGCCAAGCTTAAACCCACTGACCCATGCCTCACCCCCTGTCGGCTCCTGCAAGGTACAGAGCATATTGATTGTGGTCGATTTTCCCGCTCCGTTGACGCCCAGAAAACCGAAAAACTCACCCTTTGCCACAGAAAAACTGATATCATCCACAGCTTTAACGTCACGATAGTATTTTTTCAGATGTTCCACCCTGATTGCTTCTTCCATTGCTGTCCTCCCTTACCGCCAGGACCATGCCCCATTGCCCATGGTCCCGGCAAAATGATTTGTGGCTTTTACTATATCAGATTAAGCGGGAGAAACAAGAGGCTTACTGGTAAGATACACTATCAGCAGGGTAAGGCGCTAAAACCCTTGGCTTTTGGACATTACCGTTACAAGCCGCCCCTTATGCCAAGCGTTCCCATACATGGCAAAAAGAAGCTGCCGCACGAAACAAAATACATGCCGCAGCCTTATTAACTGCGATAACATATCTCATCTTTCATGCAACAGCTCCATCATTCGTTAACTTATTACCAAAACATTCTTTAATTCACATATTTAATAATCGTGTCCCAGGCGGACGGCCGCTCAAGGCCCAGTTTCCAGTACGCAGCGCCGGCAAGCTTATGTTCTTTCATAACTTTAAGCTTCTCCTCCAAGGAAGCTTCATTTTCAACCCAAACTTTATAATCCTTACCTTCACCTGTATATTCCGCTACATACGACCCGTCTTCTTCAGACCAGACGGCCTCTGCCAAATTTGCTTTGTATATATCCTCCGTGGTCTGCATCCCCTCTTCCGTACAGGTAAACGTATAAGGCACGTAATCTTCCGAGACGGACTCCACATCTTCCCCGGAACCGTCCTTAGGCGTCATCTCCCATATCCTGCTGTAAAATGGCACCGCAAGGATTGTCTGCTCTGGCGGGACCTCCTTTAACGTGTCCTTGACGCCATTTTTAACAAACCCTATGGAGGATACCGGTCCAATATCCTCGGAACCGCTGTAATGTTCGTCGTAGGCCATGATGATAATATAGTCTGCAAATACGGCCTGCTCCGCCCTATTATAAAATTCCGTATAAGAAGAAGGCACGTAATTATCCACGGAAAGGACTAAATCATTATTCTCGCATTTAATCGAAAGCTCGCGGACAAACTGCACATAAGCGTCCCCAGCTTCAGGGCTTAACGCCTCAAAATCCAGGTTAACCCCATCAAGGTCATATTCAATCGCCGCCGCAATAATCTGGTTTGTAAGGTAATCCCTCGTAGACGTATGGGTCATAACATAAGTTGTGTCCACGTCCGGGTTTTCCAGGTTGCTAACCAACCCCCACACCTCCACGCCCTGCTCATGGCAGTATGTCACATAATTCCTATCCGCCAGGGAATAGATATTCCCTTCATCATCATTCAAGTAAAACCATGTGGGGGAAATCACATTAATCCCCTTCGTCGCCTGCAAAATATTCGCCACGCGCTCATTCGCCTCCGGCGCAGTAACCTGATGCCAGCCAAGGCTAACCGTCTCTTCTTTCAGCAAATGGGTAAACTGCGGCTCCTCAAACGCGCGGGAAATCTTCTCTGCCGACACTTCCCCCAATTTGTTATTCTTCAGGTAGCCAATCATGCCATCCTCTGTGCACACCCTGCTCCAGTCGTCGCCGCTGTCAATAACAATTACTCTGCTGCCCTTCGCTACATCTGACACAATGGGGCTGTTAT
>CATLBW010000024.1 GCA_949879775.1 uncultured Lachnospiraceae bacterium | reverse complement strand
AAAAAATAATATGCGCACTCGCACAAGAGGAAAATATTGCTTCGCAATTGTGCTCGGCGCAGCAAATCGTCCAAGTCCCTCATGAATGAGGGATTTAGGGAGCTGATGCGGACTTGTCCGCTTTGTTTGGAGGATTTATGGATTGGCCAAAACAATTGATTGATAAATTGGAAGAGACGTCCAGGCTTACGGAAGAAGAGTGGGTATTGTTGATTGAAAATCGCAGCCCTGAAACTGCAAAATATCTGTTTGAAAAAGCACGCAGATGGCAGCAGAAATATTATGGAAAGCGGATTTACACCAGAGGTTTGATTGAATTTACCAATTATTGCAGGAATGACTGCTATTACTGTGGAATCCGCAGAAGCAACGGCAATGCTAAGCGTTACCGCCTGACAAAAGAGCAAATCTTAGAATGCTGCCAAGCTGGATATGGGCTGGGGTTCCGGACATTCGTGTTCCAGGGCGGCGAAGATGGGTGGTTCACGCAGGAAAGGTTAGAGGAAATTGTCCATGCGATTAGGTCGGGATATCCTGATTGTGCGATTACGCTTTCCCTAGGGGAGCGTCCGAAGGAGAGTTACCGTAGGCTTTTTGAGGCGGGGGCAAATCGTTATCTTTTGCGGCATGAGACGGCTGATGAGGCACATTATGGGAGCCTTCATCCGCCAGAGTTATCCGCAGCCCACAGGAAGCAGTGCCTTTGGGATTTGAAGGAGATTGGTTACCAGACGGGTACTGGTTTTATGGTGGGAAGCCCGGGGCAGAAAGCGTCGCATTTGGCAAAAGACATGATTTTCATCCGTGAACTTGAGCCTCATATGGTAGGAATCGGCCCTTTTGTGCCACATCATGATACCCCGTTTGCCGGGGAAAAAGGAGGAACCGCAGAACTGACGGTTTTTCTGATTGGGCTGCTGCGGGTTATGATGCCGAAGCTGCTTTTGCCTGCTACGACTGCGCTGGGCACGATTGACGCGCAGGGCAGGGAAAAAGGCGTTTTGGCAGGAGCGAATGTTGTCATGCCTAATTTGTCGCCGACTTGTGTGCGCAAAAAGTATGAGCTTTATGATAATAAAATCTGTACCGGGGATGAGGCGGCAGAATGCCGCGGGTGCCTGGACCGTAGAATGGAAAGCATAGGGTATGAGCTGGTGATTGACAGAGGTGATTATGGAGGGGCGCCTTAAGTCACCGCTTATTAGGATTAAGGAAAAGACAGGAGGATAAGAAATGTACAATGTAATGTCGCCAAAAGCAGAGGAGTTTATCAACCATGAGGAGATTTTGGAATCTCTCTCATACGCAGAGAAAAATAAAAACAACCGGGAGCTGATTGATGAGATTTTGGCAAAGGCACGCGAGAAAAAGGGGATTTCCCACCGGGAAGCGGCGGTGCTGTTAGATTGTGAGCTGGAAGATAAGAACCAGGAAATCTACGCGCTTGCGGAACAGATTAAAAAGGATTTTTATGGAAACCGTATTGTTATGTTCGCGCCGCTGTATCTGTCAAATTATTGTATAAACGGTTGTGAATATTGCCCATATCATGCCAAGAATAAGCACATAGCGCGGAAAAAATTGACACAGGAAGAGATTGTCAGGGAGGTTACGGCCTTGCAGGACATGGGGCATAAGCGTCTGGCATTGGAGGCAGGCGAGGACCCGGTCAATAACCCGATAGAATATATTTTGGAATGTATTAAGACTATTTATGGGATTAAGCATAAAAATGGGGCTATTCGCCGCGTTAATGTTAATATAGCGGCAACGACTGTGGAAAATTACCGTAAATTAAAGGATGCCGGCATTGGCACATATATTTTATTCCAGGAGACTTACCATAAGGAATCTTATGAAAAGCTGCATCCCACAGGGCCAAAACATGATTATGCATACCATACAGAGGCAATGGACCGTGCGATGGATGGCGGCATAGATGATGTAGGCCTGGGGGTATTGTATGGCCTTAACAATTACCGTTATGATTTTACCGGGATTCTCATGCATGCAGAGCATTTAGAGGCATATAAGGGGGTAGGGCCGCATACAATCAGCGTGCCGCGCCTGCGCCGGGCTGACGACATCGACCCAGATGCATTTGACAATGGAATTTCAGATGAAATGTTTGCCAAGATTGTCGCCTGCATCCGCATTGCCGTGCCATATACCGGGATGATTGTCTCAACCAGGGAGAGCCAGAAGTGCAGGGAAAAGGTGCTCCATCTGGGCATTTCCCAAATCAGCGGAGGATCTAAGACCAGCGTTGGCGGATATGCCGAGCCAGAACCGGAAGAAGAGAATTCCGCGCAGTTTGACGTCAGCGATAACCGTACCTTGGATGAGGTGGTGAGATGGCTGATGGAAATGGATTATGTGCCAAGTTTCTGTACGGCTTGTTACCGTGAAGGCAGGACGGGCGACCGCTTCATGTCATTGTTGAAGAGCGGGCAGATTGTCAACTGCTGCCATCCGAATGCATTGATGACCTTAAAAGAATACCTTGAGGACTATGCATCAGAAAAGACCCGGGAAATCGGTGACAAGCTTATTGAAAAGGAGCTTGACGTTATCACAAACCCCAAGGTGAAGGATAAAGTGAAGGAGTATCTAGCTAATATCCATAGCGGGGAGAGGGATTTCCGCTTTTAACAGGCTGGGCGGTTGCTTTACGCGCCTATCTTTTTTCTTGATATGTTGCCAATCATTGGATATAATAAAGGATGACAGAGTGAGAAATCAGGGGAAAAGACCATGAGCCTACAAGATAAGATGGAACAAATTTTAAAAAATATCCATATCCTCTTTTCTGAGAGCGAGCCTTATGACGAGGATGGGGAATGGATTATAGTCCGAAAAGAGAAGGTTTTTGAGCAGTTAGAGCAGCTTAACCTTGCAGTTTATGAAATGATGGATGCATATGAGATGACGAACCAGAAGCATGAGCTTGCGCAGCGCAGGTGTGAGAAGCGCGGTGAGGAGATTATCCAGAAAGCAAGCAGCCATGCGGATGATATCTATGCCGCTTCCATTATGTATACGGACGACGCCATCAACCGGATTTGCCATATAATGGAAGACGCCAATGAATCTGTCCGCAAAATTTTTAGCGGGCTGAACAATGAGATGGAACAAGAGCGCGAAAGGATACGACACAATCAGTTGGAATTGACGAGCCAATTACAGGATTTTGCAGATACCAACAAATATATCAAAATGATTGAGGAAATCAATAAGAAATTAGAGCGTGAGAGGTTAGAGGAGGCTAAGGCGCAGAAAGAAAAGCGTATTCAAAACGAAGGGAAATCTTATTCCAGCGTGCAGCCGGAAATTCGTGTTAATGAGGCTTATTTAGAGCGCATGGATAGAAATTATAACTTGACCCCATTAGAGATTAATACCAGGAAAGAAGAGGAGGAGAGCCTTGCGCGCGTCACGGGCAAGGAATTTGCGGAAAGCCTGCGCCGCAGGGCGGCGAAAAGCAAGAAACAGGCGGAACAGTCTTTGGAGATTGAAGATATGTCTGCCGGTGTTGAATTAGTGGAAGAGGTTAATGGAGAGATACCGCTCCAAGAAGGGTTTGTACAGATGGGGCAGGCGGAGGCGTATGCTGGGTTCCTGCCGGAGGAAGCGATGGTGCAGGCAGGGCAATATGCACAGGGGCAGCCCCAAGGGGACACTATTTCTGAGGAGCCGGAAATACGCGTTGACTTGGATGCAGAGTATTTTAAATGGAAGGAAGAGGAGGGTAAGGAGAAAGCCCCTAATCCGGAAAGGAAAGGGTTGAAATCCTTATTTGGAAGGAAATCGTGATATAGTAATATAGAAGCCCGCCGCATGGGGTCCCTGCGGCGGGTTCACTTTATGTTATGTGGTTTTTGCGCCAGGGGATAGATTTGACTTTAGAAAATATTAATAATTTTCCCGACAGTAACTTAACAATCAACTGATACAATGGATAAAAGCAGCAGTATGCATGGGAAGGGAGAAGTGGAGAGATGAAGAATATTTTAGTCTGTGATGACGACAGGGAAATTGTGGATGCCATAGAAATTTATTTGCAGCAGGAGGGATACCATATCCTCAAAGCTTACGACGGGGAACAGGCACTAGAGGTGTTGGGAAGCCAGGAAATCCATCTTCTGATTATAGACGTGATGATGCCCAAGCTTGACGGGATACGCGCTACGCTCAAAATCAGGGAGGAGAGCAGCATCCCGATTATTATTTTGTCGGCGAAGTCGGAGGATGCGGATAAGATCCTGGGGCTGAATATCGGCGCAGATGATTATGTGACGAAACCGTTTAACCCTTTGGAGCTAGTGGCGCGTGTAAAATCCCAGCTTAGGCGTTACACGCAGCTTGGCAATGTGGCGGAGAACAATAACCGCATTTACCGGGTAGGCGGGCTGATGATTAATGATGACCTTAAAGAGGTGGTTGTGGACGATGAGCCGGTGAAACTAACGCCCATAGAGTACAATATTCTGCTGCTGTTAGTGAAAAACCAGGGGAAAGTATTTTCCATTAACCAGATATATGAGAGCATTTGGAACGAGGATGCGATTGGGGCTGACAATACGGTAGCGGTGCATATTCGCCACATCAGGGAAAAGATTGAGATTAACCCTAAGGAGCCAAGATATCTGAAAGTAGTCTGGGGCGTTGGCTATAAGGTGGAAAAGTCAGTATGATAAAGGCGGTGGTGAAGTGAGAAAATGGCGATATTCTGTAGGGATGAAGGCGGCTGCCTTAGTGGCTCACCAATTCCTTGTGAGTGTTTTAGCATTGTGCATAATGATGCTCCTGATGCTGTTTATGAGAAATATTTGGAACTTTAACGAAAAAAGGGATGTTCCCTATCAGGATACAGATTATTTTACGCAGCAGTTTGAAAGCATGACGTTAAACTTGCTGGAGTTTATTGATTTGCGCAGGAAGTTTGAGACGAATGGTTCCTATGATGCAGAAAAAGAAGTAAATATCTGGCAGTATTATGATAATCAGGAAGTATCTGGGGAAGCGAACGCAAAGAAGGATGTAGAAAAGCTTGTTTACCGGCTGGGGGATTTGGCAGAATGGTCGAAGTCTTATTCGACGCAGTCATTAGAGATCGTATCAGAGTGTTTCGTGGATGATGGGATCTATCAGAATTTGACTATTAACCGTGACAATGAGTCTGTTTTCAGTGAGGAAAAGGCAATCCACAGCATGGATGACTTAACGCCAAGTATCAGGGACAGGATTGTCGAGGAGGTGGAGCATTATTACGGCGGTTCATACAGCACGTCTATGAATGACGACCAATGGTCGGTAATCCAGAATGCGGGAGGCCAGCAAGCTTTGGAAATGAGCAGCGGGAGCGAGACAGAAGATGCAGATAGCGATGGTTTGGGGGAGGCCTATTCCGAAGATTCTTTGGCGGATAATGAAGCAGGCAGCGACGCTTTTGGGCAAAAGATTATCCAAAGGGTCATAGATGGAGAGCTTTTTGAGCTGCAGGAGAAAGAGCTTCAGTGGCTTTTGAATGATATGAGTATGGATTATAGCATGGCTTCCTATGACTGCAATTATGTAGAAGAAGAGTATCTTCCTATAGAGGGTAAAGGGATATGGGAGATGTTTCTGCAGGGAGACTGTTCTTTGGAATATCTTCAAAATGCATGTAAGGCGCTGGAGTTTACCTTAGAAAACATCAGCGAAGAAGTCAGCCAATACCGCAAAGGGGCGACCGCCTATGACCGGGGGGAAGGGACAACAAATATCTATTATTGGGTTGTCCGTGGCTATGAAAGAGATTTTTATACGAATATTGAGGACAGTTTAGGGCTGGATTTGCTCGCCTTTGGCAAAAAGATGGGGAAATATATTATTTACCGGGAGAGCGAGGCGCATTTGGAGACAAATGTGAAAGGAATGGATGAATATTTTTATGAGCAGATTGAGCCAAATTATGTCAATAAGGATAATGTGTTGTATATCGGTGTGGACACATCATTTCCATATGATGATAACTTTAAGGAGGCAAGGCAGGAATATAACCGGCTGCACCCGTTTATCAGGGTTTGCCTATGGGGGGCTGTGGTAAGTTTTCTCCTGGAAGTGATTTGCCTCATATACCTGAGCATAGTGGCGGGGAAGCGGGATGATTCGGGGGAAGTATACCTTAATTTCTTTGACGGGATTCCCACGGAGATCCTGTTCTTCATAGCCGCTGTGTTCATAGTCATCTTTGTTTTTGCATTTGGAGGTGTGTGGGAAGGACATGATGGAGGCGGTTTTGCCAGCCTGCTATCAGTTTCTTGCGGCATTATATTTTTTGCAGCGGCATTTTTGCTGTTTTTCTACCTTAGCTTTATACGGCGGATTCGTGCCGGGGTATTGTGGCGCCACAGCATCCTGCACTGGTTCACGTACGGGATTGGGTTATTTTTTACCAGAAGGAAATCCAGCACGAAAATGTTGGCCTGGTTTGGTCTGCATCTTCTGGCATGCCTGTGTATCCTGCCTATGGTAAGCCTGACCTTCAATACGGCGCTCTGTATGTTGGGAGTGGCATTGTTCGCCATACTATGCGGCGTGGAGGCAGTTTTGATTATCCGTGAAGGCATACAGCGCAATAAGGTGATGGAGGGAATCAGCAAGATAGCAGAGGGAGATTTGGAATACAAGATAGCGGAAGGGGAACTGAAAGGTGACAATGTGAGGCTGGCGCAGGCAGTCAATACGATTGGGGAAGGCCTGCACCGCGCGGTGGATGAAAGTATGAAAAATGAACGTCTGCAGGCAGATTTGATTACCAATGTCTCCCATGATATTAAAACCCCATTGACTTCGATTATTAATTATGTGGACTTGCTCAAACGGGAGGATTTGCAGAATGAGCGGGCACAGAATTATATTAAAGTGCTTGACAGCAAATCCCAGCGCTTGAAACAGCTTGCCGAAGATTTGGTGGAGGCATCACGGATTAGCTCTGGCAACATCAACCTTGAAATGGTAAGGATTAACTTGGTGGAGCTGGTGCACCAGACGGAAGGGGAATTTGCGGAACGCTTTGAGGAGCGGGGGCTTAAAGTGGTGTCTAAGCTGCCAACCCAGGCGGTAGTTGTCCTGGCGGACGGCAGGCGGATATGGCGCGTGCTGGAGAACTTATACCAGAACGTGGCAAAATATGCCATGGAGAATACCAGGGTCTATGTTGATTTGCAGGCGGATGGGGAGAAGGTTATATTTTCCATTAAAAATATTTCCAAATATCCATTGAACATTGAAGCCGATGAGCTGACAGAGCGCTTTATCCGCGGTGACATTTCCAGAAGCACGGAGGGAAGCGGCCTTGGGCTGTCTATTGCCCAGAACCTTACTACATTGATGGGGGGTACGTTCCAAATTTACCTGGACGGCGATTTGTTTAAGGTAATGATTGAGTTTAAACAAGAGCAGCAGGTCCCAAATGCCCAAATCCAAGAAAATTAAGCCTTGTATTTCCTTGGTAGGCACATTATAATAGAGACTATAATTGTTCAAACTTCCATATATAATGAATGATTACTGAATCTTATACTTGAATTTAGAGGAGGCAGATATATGATAAAATTACATGATGGCGGCGCATACCTGGTGAACGGCGAGACGTTAATTGCCGATGACGGACAGGCAGCAGCGGCAATCAAGGCAGATACAGGCATAGAGATAACCAAAGAAGATGCAGCGCGTAATACGATAGCGTACAATATCCTTTCTGAGCACAACACGTCCGGGGATATGGAGAAGCTTAAGATTAAGTTTGACAAGCTGACTTCCCATGATATTACATTTGTAGGTATTATCCAGACGGCGAGGGCTTCCGGCCTGGAGAAATTCCCGGTTCCCTATGTGCTTACCAACTGCCATAATTCCCTGTGCGCAGTAGGTGGGACAATCAACGAGGATGACCATATGTTCGGGTTGACCTGCGCGAAGAAGTATGGCGGCGTTTATGTACCCCCGCATCAGGCGGTTATCCACCAGTATGCCAGGGAAATGCTTGCAGGCGGCGGCAAAATGATCCTCGGCTCTGATTCCCATACCCGTTATGGGGCTTTGGGAACCATGGCGATGGGAGAAGGCGGGCCGGAGCTGGTTAAACAGCTTTTAAACAAGACGTATGATATCAATATGCCGGAAGTAGTGGGCGTATACCTGACAGGCAAGCCTGTAAATGGCGTAGGGCCGCAGGACGTTGCGCTGGCAATTATTGGCGCTGTGTTTGCCAATGGCTATGTCAATAATAAGGTGATGGAATTCGTAGGGCCGGGCGTATCCGCCCTTAGCGCGGATTTCCGTATCGGCATTGATGTTATGACAACGGAGACTACCTGCTTGTCTTCGATTTGGAAGACAGACGGCACAATCCGTGAATTTTATGAGATTCATAAGAGAAAAGAAGATTACAAGGAGCTGAACCCGGGGCAGGTGGCATATTATGATGGCATGATAGAGGTTGACCTTAGCAAAGTAAAGCCGATGATTGCCATGCCATTCCATCCCAGCAATACGTATACGATTGAGGAATTGAATGCAAACCTTTTGGATATTCTCGACGACTGTGAGAAGAAAGCGCTGGTAAGCCTGGATGGGGCCGTTGAGTTTACGTTAAAGGATAAGGTCAGGAACGGCAGGCTTTATGTAGACCAGGGAATCATCGCTGGCTGTGCCGGCGGTGGATTTGAGAATATTTGCGCAGCGGCAGATATTATGGAAGGCGCCAGCATTGGTTCGGATGAGTTTACTTTGAGCATATACCCGGCAAGTATGCCGATATACATGGAACTTTTAAGGAGCGGCGCGGCAGAGACATTGATGGAGACGGGAGCGGTATTAAAGACGGCGTTCTGCGGCCCTTGCTTTGGCGCAGGCGATACGCCGAGCAATAACGGGTTCTCCATCCGTCATTCTACAAGGAACTTCCCCAACCGTGAGGGAAGCAAGCTACAGAGCGGGCAGATTGCGTCTGTGGCGCTGATGGACGCCCGTTCTATTGCGGCTACCGCGGCGAACAAAGGTTACCTGACGCCTGCTACAGACATGGATGTCTACTATACCAACCCGAAATATTATTTTGACAGCAAAATATATGCGAACCGCGTATTCGATAGTAAGGGCGTGGCGGATAAAGACCAGGAAATCAAGTTCGGGCCGAACATTAAGGATTGGCCGGCAATGAGCGCGCTGCCGGAGAATATGGTATTGAAGGTTGTCTCCGAGATCCACGACCCGGTGACGACGACGGATGAGCTGATTCCGTCTGGCGAGACGTCTTCTTACCGTTCTAACCCGCTGGGGCTGGCAGAGTTTACCTTGTCACGCAAAGACCCGGCGTACGTTGGGCGTGCCAAAGAAATCCAGAAAGCGCAGAAAGCGGTAGAGGAAGGCAAATGCCCCCTGGATGCCTTAGAGGAGCTTGGTCCTGTCATGGAGAAAATAAATAAGTCGTTCCCGGAGAAATCGTTTGGGGAAGGCAGGCCTGGCGCGATTGGCTTTGGGAGCACAATCTTTGCCGTTAAGCCGGGAGATGGCTCGGCGAGGGAGCAGGCAGCTTCCTGCCAGAAAGTTTTGGGAGGCTGGGCCAATATTGCCAATGAATATGCGACGAAGCGTTACCGTTCTAACCTCATCAATTGGGGGATGCTGCCATTTTTAATCCCGGCAGGGGAGCTTCCGTTTGCAAATGGGGATTATATCTTCATTCCCGATATCCGTGCGGCGGTAGAGGAATGCAAGGCAAGTATTCCCGCTTATGTGGTAAAAGAAAGCGGCTTGCAGGAATTTACGCTGGGGATGGGCGCCCTTACGGAAGATGAGCGTACGATTATATTAAAGGGATGCCTTATCAATTATTATAAGTCAGAGCAGTAAGAAAGGATACAGGGTATTGTTGCAGGCGGCAATACCCTGGCTTTGCAGCAGGAGGATGTAGCAATAGTGGAAGGACAGAAGAATAATACAGATACAAATCAAAAAGTAAATTGGAATATCAAGCCCTATTTAGCGATAGGGCTTACTGCATTTTTAGTTATTGTAGGCTCAATGGCATTTTTTTTCCTGCTTTACCGTTACCAGGGCTTTACCAAGATTATAGGCAAGCTTATCTCTATCCTGCAGCCGATTACGATTGGCTTAGTGATTGCCTATCTGATGACGCCGGTTGTGAATTTTGAAGAACGCCACCTATTGCCTTTGGCGCAGAAAAAGATGAAGGGCCAGGAGAAGGCAAAGAAAGTGGTGCGGGTTGTCAGTGTGCTGGGGGCTTTGCTGTTTTTTGTGCTGCTTATCGGCATTTTGCTGTTGATGGTAATCCCTGAGCTATATAAGAGCATCAATGGCCTGGTTGCCACATTGCCCAAACAGGTGAACAGTTTTATGGAATGGCTGAATGAGTATGTCAGCAGTGACAGCAATATTTCCGGTTATTTGGAGGTTGGGTTGACAAAGGCTACAGAATTTTTCGAGAACTGGGCAAAGACTGATTTCCTGCCTCAGACGAAAAATATCATGGTAGGGCTTACCACCGGGGTAATTAATGCAGTGAGAGTGTTGTTTAATGTTCTCGTAGGCATTATCATTTCCATCTATGTGTTGTTCAGCAAAGAAGAATTCATTGGGCAGAGCAAGAAGCTGACATACGCGTTGCTGCCGGGTAAATCTGCAAATGCAGTGATCCATACTGTCCATAAGAGCAACGAGATTTTTGGCGGGTTTATTTCCGGCAAGCTTTTGGATTCTTTGATTATCGGTATTTTGTGTTTTGTTTGCCTGTATCTGATGAAAATGCCATATGCTTTGCTGGTAAGCGTGATCGTGGGAGTTACCAATGTCATACCATTTTTTGGGCCTTACCTGGGGGCGGTCCCGAGCGCCATCCTTATTATGCTGGCAAGCCCTATCCAGGGTGTGTATTTCATTATTTTTATTTTGGTTTTGCAGCAGTTTGACGGGAATATCCTTGGACCGACTATCTTGGGGGAATCGACAGGGCTGTCTTCATTCTGGGTAGTATTTGCCATCCTTGTCGGAGGCGGTATATTTGGGATTTTAGGGATGATTATCGGTGTGCCGGCGTTTGCAGTAATTTTTTATGTGTTCCGCAGGACGGTGAACCATATTTTAAAAAAGAAGCAGCTTCCGCTTAACAGCCAGGAGTATGTTTCTGTTGAGCATTTGGATGTTGAGAGCCGTACATTGATGGACTATCAGGAAGATGCGAATACGCGCAAGCCTAATAAAAAGAATAACAATGGCGTCCTGGGAGGAAAGTTGAATTTACGCAAAAACCAGAAAAAGAAATAACTTCCAACTAAGAATTTTGACAGACACAGTGATAATATGTTAGACTATGTCTAAATATGGGCAAAATGTGGGGTATGTCCCCTTTAACATAATTCTGAGGTGAAATAGTTGGACAAATACGAATACAAGTTAAAGCTGGAACAGTTAAAAAGCCTTGTAGAAGAGAAAGATTATAAAACTGCGGCGGATATCGCAGACACTATCAATTGGAGAAAGGTCAGAAGCGCGGCAACGTTATGTATGGTAGGCGAGATTTACGATAGGTGTAAGCGTTATGATGAGAGTTATGAGATTCTATTGATGGCATATGACCGTGCGGCAGTAGGCAGGAATATATTATATCGGCTGACGTTGGTTTCCCTGAAAATGGGGAATCTGGATGAAGCGAAAGATTATTACGAAGATTTTTTGGAAGTTGCGCCTTATGATAACCAGAAATATATCCTTCGTTATGAGATTGAAAAATTGAGCGGAGCGGATTTGCCGCAGCTAATAGGCATCCTTGAAGAGTTTAAGGAGCGTGAATACCGTGAAGAGTGGGCGTTTGAGCTTGCTTACCTGTATCATCGGGTTGGTGATGGCGAACGGTGCGTAGAGGTTTGTGATGAATTGATACTGTGGATTGGCGACGGCAAGTATGTGGAGAGGGCGTTGGAGTTAAAAATGCTATATCAGCCGCTGACCTTGATGCAGGAAGAGAAATACCGTGAGTTTATGCAGCTCAAGGGAGATATGGGGCAAGAACATCCGCAAGAAGGCTTGGAAGCTGAAGAGGAAGCTCAGGAGACCATACAGATACCAAAGGTAACAGCTAATACCGGGCGTTTTAACACACAGAATTTACAAGCTGAAATTGCTAAGAGCATGCAGCAGATTTTGGACGCTAATACCAAAGAGACGGTAACAGATACGATGGATAACCTCAAGAAAATGGTTGAGGATATCCCTTACTTACAGATTCCTCAGGAAGAAAGCGGCCACGCAGAGGAAGACGAGCGGTATGGGCATATTGAGACGGAAGAGGAAATTGATAATTCGCTTAAAAATGATTTTGAGGAGATGCTTGCGGAAGACTGGGATGGGCAGATTAGCTTTTCTGTCCAGGGAGGCGATGTGCGGGAGCCTCAGGTCAATGGGCAGATTGGCATAGAGGAAGTGCTTGCGGATTGGGAAAAGACCCGGATTGCAGCGGAGGCTGCCATGGCCGCAGCGCAGCAGCGGAGGCTGGAATCGGCGAAAGCGCGTGCTATGCAGGAAGCATGGGACCTGCTGGAACGGCTTCATGATATCATTCCAAAATTAGAGGCTGGTATTACTCCTAAGGAGTTGATGGAGGAGAAGTATTTACAGAATACATCAGTCAATGGAGGGGATGCGGGAACAGAAGGACAGGCGCCACAGGAAATGACGACGCCACAAGGTGTCCCAATACCAGAGGATATTCCATTGTCGGAAGACATACCGATGAAGGCAGATATGGCAGTACCGGAAGAAGCGCAAATGCGAGAAAGCATGGCAGTACCAGAAGAAGCGCCAATGCAAGAAAGCGTGCCAGCTCCGGAAGAAGCGCCAATGCAAAGGAGAATGGAAGCACCGCAAAAAGCGCCAATGCAAAGAGGAATGGAAGCACCGCAAAAAGCGCCAATGCAAAGGGGAATGGCAGTGCCAGAAGCGACGATGCGGGAGGATATGGAAGCGCTGCAAGAAGTACCAATACCGGAGGGAATGGCAGCGCCGCAAGAAGCGTCAATGCGAGAAAGCGTGCCAGCGCCGGAAGAAGGCAATATAAGGGATAGGACGACAATGCCCGAAGGAAAGCAGGCGTCGTTATCTGATGATATAAAGGGCGCCCAGGAGGATTCTATATCTGCTTGGGTAGAGGCGGCGAAGATTCTCGGGGAACCCATACCGGAAGAATATCTGGAAAAATTGCGGCAGGAAGCTTTGGCGAAAAAAAATAAAAAGAAACAGGAGCCAGCCAAGGAAGCTGCTAAAAGTGAAGAAGCTGCGTCGAATGAGGAAAATGGCGAACCCGAAAACCCTTCATCTGATGAAGGTGATGCCGGTCAGTATTTGCATTCTGTATTTGAGGCGGCGAAAGCATCCAGGGAAGAAAAAGAAAAGGTAAGTATTCCCCAGATTCAAATAGAGGAGCCAGAACAGCATATTCGAAAACTCAGCCCTGAGCAAAAGAAGATTTTTTCCTATTTTGTGCCAATCAGCGGCATGGAACAGCAGCTATGCCAGGTATTAGAGGGGGCTTTGCACAGGAAGGGAGGCGACAGTACCTCGGCAAGCGGGAATATTTTAATTACTGGCGGCAGGGGGAGCGGCAAGACAGTGTTGGCGACGGACCTGATAAAGGTGATCCAAAAGAGCGGCAAACATCCTGGGGGAAAGGTCGGGAAGATTACCGGAAAGGCTTTAAACAAAAAAGAATTAAGCCAGCTTTTAAAGAAAGTAGCGGGTGGTTACCTGATTGTGGAAAAAGCAGGGGATATCTCTAAGGAAACAGCAACTGCGTTGTCGCTCTTAATGGAACAAAATACAGATGGGTTGTTAATTATCATGGAAGACACCAGCAGCGGCATAAAGAAGCTTCTTGGTCTGGATATGAATTTTTCTAAAAAATTCACGGAGCGGATTAAAATCCCAATTTTTACAAGCGATGAATTAGTGGAGTTTGCCAAGGCTTATGCAGACGAGCAGGAATGTGAAATTGACGATATGGGCATCCTGGCGCTTTATAACCGAATCAGCAATATCCAGAAGTTAGATGAGGCGACAACGTTGACAGAAGTAAAAGATATTGTAGACGAGGCAATTGCAAGCGCGGAACGGGGAGGCTTAAAGAAATTATTTGGTGGGAAGAAATTTAACCCGAAAGGATATTTATACCTGAGGGAAAAAGATTTTGAAGATTAAGGGAACAGGAGTGAAAGGTATGGAACATTTTTCAGAATTGGACATGTATTACTTGGGGCAAGGGACACATTATGATGTGTACAAGAAGCTGGGAGCGCACCCGGAAACAAGAAGGGGCAAGGATGGCGTTTATTTTGCAGTGTGGGCGCCCAATGCCCAGAAAGTAACGGTAATTGGCACGTTCAATGACTGGCGCGAGGATGCCAATGAGATGGAAAGGCTTGAGCCGATGGGCATTTACGAGCTATTTGTGCCAGGGGCTGCCAAAGGGGATCTGTACAAATTTTATATTGAGACGCCTGACGGAAGGAAGCTTTATAAAGCAGACCCTTATGCAAATTATGCGGAACTGCGGCCGGGGACTGCCTCAAGGATAGCAGACATCAATGAAATTGAGTGGACAGATGACAAGTGGATGGAGAAGCGCAGGGAATGTAAAGATGTGCATTCACAGCCTATGGCGATTTATGAAGTGCATCCTGGTTCCTGGATGCGCCATCCTGGACGGGAGGATGAGGGCTTCTACACATACCGTGAGCTGGCGCATAAGCTGGCGTCCTATGTAAAAGAGATGGGTTATACCCATGTGGAGATGATGGGCATCTCCGAATATCCTTTTGATGGTTCCTGGGGTTACCAGGTTACCGGGTATTATGCGCCCACTTCAAGGTATGGGACGCCGGAGGACTTTGCATATTTTATTAACTACATGCATAAGAACAATATTGGCGTAATCCTCGATTGGGTTCCGGCGCATTTCCCGAAAGATGCGCATGGGCTGGCAGATTTTGACGGGACCTGCCTGTATGAGTATGCGGACCCGAGGAAAGGCGAGCATCCGGACTGGGGAACCAAAATTTTTGATTACGGGAAAACAGAAGTGAAGAATTTCCTTATTGGCAGCGCATTGATGTGGATAGAGCATTACCATATTGACGGGCTTAGGGTGGACGCAGTGGCTTCCATGCTGTACCTTGATTATGGCAAGCAGGATGGGCAATGGGTTGCCAATGAATTTGGCGGGAATAAGAATCTGGAAGCCATTGAGTTTTTCAAACATATCAATACATTAATCCTTGGCAGGAACCCGGGGGTTGTGATGATCGCAGAAGAATCCACAGCGTGGCCGCGGGTTACCGGAGGCGTGGAAGAGGAAGGGCTGAATTTCAGCTTTAAGTGGAATATGGGCTGGATGCATGATTTTTTGGATTACATGAAGCTTGACCCTTATTTCCGCAAAGATAACCATAACCGCATGACTTTTGCCATGAGCTATAATAGCAGTGAGCATTACATTTTAGTGTTGTCCCATGATGAGGTTGTGCATTTGAAATGTTCTATGATTAATAAAATGCCTGGTGAGGGCAAAGATAAATTTGCCAATTTAAAGGCGGGTTATGGATTCATGATCGGGCATCCCGGTAAGAAACTATTGTTTATGGGACAGGAGTTTGGGCAATTGCGTGAATGGAGCGAGGAACGTGAATTGGATTGGTTCCTGTTAGACGAGCCGCAGCACAGGCAGCTTCAGACATATTTTAAGGATCTTCTGCACATTTATAAGAAATATCCTGCGATGTACGAAGCCGACACGGATTGGAATAATTTCCAGTGGATTAACGCCGATGACAATACCAGGAGCGTGTTCAGCTTTATGCGCAGGAGCGCGAGCGGCAAGAAAAACCTGCTTTTCATCTGTAATTTTACCCCGATGGAGTGGGAGGATTACCGCGTGGGCGTGCCGCTGAAAAAGCAGTATAAGTTAATCCTTAACAGTGATGATAAAAAATACGGCGGGGAGGGCAAAGAGCGTCCTTTATCTTACAAAGCAGTAAAGAAGGAGTGTGACAACCAGCCGTTCTCCTTTGCGTATCCCTTACCGCCTTATGGAGTAGCAGTGTTTCAGTTTTAAGAGCAAGAAACAATAGGCTTGTGCTTTGCGGCAGACGCTTGTTGGACGCCTATGTTATGATACTGCGCGTTAAATAAATTTGCCGTTTTGTATAACAATAGAGTGGGTATTTACGACAATTTTCTTCCCCCGCAGCTTGCTGCGGGGGATTAAAGTAGCAGAACAAAAAATCGGGCATATAGTATAGGGATAGAATTAGATGGGAGTATTGCTGTGGATTTTAAACAAGATGTATTTTATAGGACCCCTCAGCAGAATATGGCAAAGATCCCGTTTTATATGGCTTATCCGATGCAGACTGTTTATATGGAAGAGCTGGAATATGCACGGGATTTGGAGAAATTAAAGGGGATGTATCCCAAAGAAGTCCGTTCCATCCAGGAACTTGTGGAGGACGAGTGTGATAAAATGGAGTATGAAGGTAGCCTGATGTTTGATGAATATCCTGACAGGCTTATGGTAAATCGGATTGTCAAGCGTATTTATGATGCTTCTGAGGCCAACCAGCAGGATATCCAGAAGTACGAAGTCCAACAGTGCGATATGGGGCAATATGAAAGAGAACAGTATGAAGAAGGTGCATATGAGGAGTCTTTGGTAGGGGGGTTCCCGCAGGAAGAATTGCCAGGGGGCGAGCTGCCTAAAGAAGAATTGCCTCTGGAAGGATTGCCTCTGGAAGGATTACCAGGGGGCGAGATGCCAATGGAGGACCGGATGGCTGGGGAAATGACAATGGAGGAGCTTCCATTGGAGGGCAATCTTATATCACAGCGCGGGCCAGGAGGACCAGGCTGGGGACCGGGAGGACCAGGAGGGCCAGGAGGGCCGGGCTGGGGACCGGGAGGACCAGGAGGACCGGGCTGGGGACCGGGAGGACCAGGAGGGCCAGGCTGGGGACCGGGAGGACCGGGAGGACCGGGAGGACCGCCAAGGAACAATGGCTTACAGAATCTGATAGAAGTAATGTTGTTTAATGAGATGTACCAGCGCCGATGCCGACATAAGAGGTGCCGCCGCTGGTGGTGATATATAAAAATGGGATTGAAAGGTTTACGATGGAAGAATTAAGGGAACTCTTATATAAATATCTGCATGAAAAATTGGTACGGCTTACAATCAGTAATCCCAGGAGCAAGACGGAGGCTGCAAAAATCAGCCTCCGCCCGGCGCTTCTAAAGGGGAGTCTTGTATTTCAGGCAAGCATCCGTCAAGGCAATAAAATATTCCACCGCAATCTTGCGAAAGATGAGGCTGTCGAAGAGATCCTTAAATGGATGGCAGCCTATCGGCAGCTTGAAATTTTTTCTGAGGAAGGACAGGCCACGGCGCTTGTCAGCAAGAAAGGCAAAGTGGGCATTAAAGAGAAAAAGACGCCTTGCTGTGTAAAACAGCAGGATTTATCCCATAATAGAAAGAAAAAATATATCCTTGATCCGGAGATAAAAGTGGAATTTTTGGTAGATTTGGGCGTGCAGACAAAAGAGGGTAAAATTGTCCACGCAAAATATGACAAATACCGGCAAATAAACCGTTTTTTAGAATTTATTGAAGATATTTTGCCGCAGCTTCCTAAGGAACGTGAATCGACAATTGTGGATTTTGGCTGTGGGAAATCGTACCTTACGTTTGCCATGTATTATTACCTGAAGGAATTGAGAGGTTACCAGGTGCATATTATCGGACTGGATTTGAAGGAGGATGTGATTGCGCATTGCAGGGAGCTTGCAGGGAAGTACGGCTATACAGGCTTGGACTTTTTTGTGGGCGACATTGCATCGTACCAAGGGGTAAGCCAGGTTGATATGGTAGTGACGCTCCATGCTTGCGATACGGCGACGGACTATGCGTTGGACAAGGCAATCCGCTGGGGTGCGAAAGTGATTTTGTCAGTGCCTTGCTGCCAGCATGAGCTGAATGGGCAGATGGAAAACGATATGTTGGCTCCTGTGTTCTCTTACGGGCTAATTAAAGAACGGATGGCAGCCCTTTTTACAGATGCAATCCGGGCGCAGATTTTGGAGAGTAAAGGTTATAAGGTGCAGGTTTTAGAATTTATTGATATGGAGCACACGCCAAAAAATATCTTAATCCGTGCGGTGAAAAAAGGGAGAGCAAATGACAATGGGGATTATCGCAGGTTGATGGAATTTTTGCATGTGGAACCAACATTGGCATTATTACAAGATAGAGGAAAGGATGATAAGCAGGATGCGTAAAGGCATAATTAAAATTGTGGTGTTGATTTTTGTGTTTGCGGTAACGGTAGTGGCGATGGGGGAAAGGGACAGCCAGAGTGAGACGAACCTCAAATCGGAGATGGCGTCCGTAACGCTGCCCGTTGTTTATTTAGAGCGTGGCGATATGAAAATGAACCAGCTTTATGGTTACCGTTCAGAAATGGATGCCACGGCTATGCGGGACACGATTACGCCGCTTGGGGAGGACTTATCCCTTCCTTTGGTGGTGAAGGCTTATCAGAACCAGATTGAAAGCATATCCTTTGAGGTGCGTTCCATGGATATGCAAAGGTTAGTTGAAAATGGGGATATTGGCAGCTTTTCCCAGGAGAATGGAGAAATACATGTAGGCTTGCAGTTTGAAAATATTTTGGAACAGGGCGCCGAGTATATGTTGGTGGTTACAATCCACAGCGATGGCGCGCCTATCTACTATTATACGAGGATTATCCGTGAGGCCGACTATTATGTAAATGAGACATTGGATCTTGTGATGGATTTCCATGAGCAGTCGTTTGATAAGAAGCAGGCAGGAAACCTTGCGATTTATTTAGAGCCTAACAGCCAGGGGGATAACACAACATTACAAAAGGTGACGATTAATTCCAGCCTGGCGCAGGTGAGCTGGGCTGAGTTTTCCGGTGAGCGCCTCGAACAGCCAATCCCTTCTATTAAGGAGTTAGGAAGCTCGTACAACGCGGTCACGCTCAGGTATATTGTAACTGCCGCCGGGGACAGCGGGGAAGTGGAGTATTATACCGTGGAAGAGTATTACCGTGTGCGTTACAACAGCGCAATCAACCGAATGTCGCTGCTGAACTATGAGAGGAATATGACGCAGGTATTTCGCGGCGAGAAGCAGACAGTGAATAAAAATAAGCTTTTGTTAGGAATCCGGCCGGAGGATGTGAAATATAAGGCAAACGAGAAAGGGACGATTGCCGCGTTTGTCCAGGAGGGTGAATTATGGAGCTATAACAGCGACAGCCATGAGCTTTTTCGGATTTTTAGCTTCCGCAGTGCGGAAGGCATCTCCGACAGGGAGAATAATGGGCAGCATGAGATTAAGATTATACGTATGGATGAGGGCGGCAGCATGGATTTCGTGGTATATGGTTATATGAACCGGGGAGTCCATGAGGGGCATACTGGCATCAGCGTTTTCCATTATGACAGCGTGGGGAATACCGTTGAGGAAATGCTTTTCATCCCGGCAAACGCATCCTATGAAGTGCTCAAGGCAGACTGGGGAGAAATATTCTTTATCAGTGGTGAAAATATGTTTTATTTCCTGGCTGATGGACAATTGTACAGGGTTGATTTGGCAAATTGCCAGGCTGAGCCTGTAATCCGGGATATGAGGCCAGGAAGTTACGTGGCTTCGGAAGACGGCAGGTACATCGCGTGGCAGGATTTGTCGCAAGACGGCCATGCAAAGGCTGTTAAAATTATGGATTTGGAAAGTGAAAAAGTCCGCACGGTAAAAGGGAATGCAGGGGAATACTTAAAGCCCATTGGTTTTGTGGAGAGTGATTTTGTTTATGGTTTGGCAAGGGAGGAGCAGGTGATAGCAGACAGTGCGGGAAATACAAGGTTCCTTATGTACAAGGTTATGATTATAGATAAAAATTCCAACACGGTAAAGGAGTACCAGAAAGATGGATTTTTTATTTCCAACGCCTATGTGGAGCAGGATACAATTTTCCTGGACAGGGAGATGCAGACGGAATTAGGGTTTACGCCGGCAGTACAGGACACGATAAAGAACCAGCAGTTGGAATCTTCCCGGCTGGTGACCGTTGATACGATTGTAACGGAAAAGAAACAGACTCAGGTGGAGCTGGCATTTTCGGAAGAAGTGGTGGAAGAGGCGAAGAATGTACAGGTAAAGGCTCCCAAGGAGGTTGTGATTGAGGAACAACGGACGGTAGAGCTTGAGAGCAGCAGGGACAGGGGAAATTATTATGTATACAGCAGGGGAAGGATACTTTTATCCACGCCGTCGGTAGCGGACGCCGTGCTTAGCGCTGATGAAAATGCAGGCATAGTGATTGACCCTGAACAGAAATATATCTGGCGCAGGGGAAGGAATAGCAGCCAGCCGATGATTGGGCCGGGGACATTGGAGCTGCCAGGACTTAGTGATAATTCAGTTGTGCGCTG
The DNA here is from genome assembly GCA_949879775.1 of uncultured Lachnospiraceae bacterium. Classification (GTDB taxonomy): domain Bacteria; phylum Bacillota; class Clostridia; order Lachnospirales; family Lachnospiraceae; genus Petralouisia. The sequence goes on along the minus strand of CATLBW010000024.1, from coordinate 11,320 downwards.
CCTGACCTATCTTCTCAGGGAAGAGGGAAGCAGTATAGACGTGGAAGATTTGATTGCCAAGGGTGAGACGCCCAGGCAAATCCTGTCGGAGGCATTAACAGAACATAAGGTAGTTGATCTCTCAGGGTGCAATGTGAACCAGGTATTGTATTATGTGAACCTTGGGCATCCGGTGCTTGCCATGGTTGGGAATGAGGCAATGCTGATTGTCGGGTACGACGAGCATAATACAATTTTGTTCCAGCCGTCCGAGAACGTGGCAAAGAAGATGGGGCTGCAGGACAGCGACTCGCTCTTTGGCGGGGCGGGAAATGTTTTCTTAGGGTATATAGATTAAGGCTTGCAAGTATAGAGGAGGGGCATTACAAAAATAAATCGTAAAGTTTTCCCACAATATAACCGAAATACTTAGTAGTTGAAAATTAGGATTAATGAGGCGTGGATATGAACATAAGAGTAGATAACAGCAGTATAGCGGAAGTGGCCAGGGCGAATGCAAGGGTTGAAATCAAAGGGAATGTCAACGTTGCAGTACAGGAGGCTGCGACACAAGAGGTTGAGAAGGATTCGAAAGAGGTAAGGGCCATACAGCAGACAACCGTGGACGTACCCCATATTTCAGGGGAATCCCAGTTAGAAGAGATACGCCAGGAGGCGGAAAACATGGAAGCACAGCTCCTTCAGAAAAAGATGCAGGTTGTGTCCAATACGGCGACTCCTTCAGATTGCGGGAAGATGCAAGAGGATGGTTTTTCCCTCAATGACACAAAGATAGAGACAGTCGTAACGGAGATGGATAAGATTAAAATGGAGCTTGCCAAAGCAGGTGTAGATATCAGCGTGTTTGGCGACACCCTGGACAGCAAGGCGTTAGAGGAAATGGCTGGGAGCGCAGCAGCAGCCAGGCAGATAGAGGCGGCATTGGAGGATGCCAACCTGCCAGACACGGAAGAAAACGCCGCGGATATAAAAGATACGTTAGAGCAGGCAGCAGACCTTACCACATGCAGTGACGAGGCAGTAAAATACATGCTGGACAATGAGCTTGAGCCTACGGTTGGGAATCTTTATATGGCGCAGCACAGCAGCGGGACCATGCCGAACCAGGGGGGCGGGCTTACGCTGGATGACGGGCTTAAGGAACAGGTTAGCCAGGTGATTATGCAGGCAGGGCTGTCTGTGGATGAGACGACGCTTTCCGCCAGCCAGTGGATGATTGAGAACCAAATTCCCCTGACTGCAGATAATTTGAATTATGTCTTGGACTTAAAGGATATGAAGCTCCCACCGGAACCGAGCATAGTTTTGGAAGCGGCGCTGTGGGCAGTTTCTGAGGGCGCTCGTCCGAAAGACGCTATAATCATGGATGGCTACAGTAATGTGGAGCGTGCACAGGAAGCGGCACAGGCGATAGGGAATGCCACGGATTCTGATGTATGGAGCGTGGTGGAAAAGGGAATGCCCCTTACAATAGAGGGGCTAAAGGCAGCGGCGAATTACAAAGCGCAGCAGGACGCGCAGGCGGCAAGCCAGAATAAAAGCCAGACGACGGATAAGCCAGGGGAGATTCCGGAATATGCCAAGGAAGATTTGGCATTCCTAAAAGCAAAGCGCCAGTTGGAGGAGACGCGCCTTGCAATGACGGCACAGGCGAATTATGCTTTGCTGAAACAGGGGATTTCCATTGAGACACAGCCGTTGGAGGTGTTGATAGATCAGTTAAAAGAACAGGAGAACGCTTATTATGCCAGCTTGCTCAGTGGGAATGGCATTGAGCCTACACCGGAGAATACAGGCATATTTAGCGATACAATGTCAAAGTCCCAGGAAATGAAAGGCGTTCCGGCTTATATCCTGGGTAATATCAAGACGGCGGAAGATACGATTAATACGATCCATGCGGCTGGCGTTTCAAAGCAGGCACAAATGGAGCGTGCGGGGGAAGCGTACGAGACGCTTCAGACTGCGCCGCGCGCAGATTTAGGAGATTCCATCCAGAAAGCTTTCCGCAATGTGGATGATATCTTAGAAGACCTTGACCTTAAGGTTACGGAAGCTAACCGCAGGGCAGTGCGGATTCTGGCATATAATGAGATGGCAATCAATGAGGACTCGGTGATGCAGATAAAGACGGCAGACCAGAAGGTGCAGAACTTATTCCAGAATTTATCGCCGTCTGTGGTAATGGAGATGATCCGCGAGGGGGTTAATCCCTTAGAAATGAATGTGGAAGAGCTGAACAGGAAAGCAGAAGAGATAAAGCAGGGCCTGGATGCAGGTGATGAAGACAGGTTCAGTAAGTATTTGTGGAAATTAGAGCATCGTCAGGAGGTTACAGAACAGGAGCGAAGCAGTTACATAGGCATTTACCGTATGCTGAACCAGATTGACAAGACGGACGGGGCTGTGGTTGGCGCCTTGGTGCAGCAGGGCGCAGAGCTGTCGATGAAGAACCTGCTGACGGCGGTGCGTACCCATCGCAGTTCGGGAATCAATGTGTCCGTAGACAATAATTTTGGGGAGATTGAGAGCCTGGATATACAGGGGCTTAGCATATCCCAGCAAATTGAAGCGGCATACCAGACGGATTGTGCGAAAGAGGCATTGCGTTATGCGACGCCGGAGGGGATGCAGCAAGCACAGGCCTCTCTGGAGGATATGACGCCGGAGGAACTGTTGTGGCAGCTCAAAGGGGTGCCTGCGGACGAAGCTTCCGAGGAAGCATATTATCAGCAGCAGATGCAAGAGTTCTCTCAGGCGAGGCAGGCGGAGTCACAAGTATTGCAGGTATTGGCGGGACATGATATGCCGGTGACGGCTTATAATATTTTGGCGGCAAACCAGTTGCTGAATCCCCGAGGCGGCATTTTCAGGAGCTTGTTTGAACGGGGAAGCAGCCAAAAAGATGCTGGTTTGGAGCAGGCGAAGGAAAAAATCATAGAGAAATTTGGCGAAGCGGTAAGCTCTCCCGAAGAGCTTGCCAAGGCGCAGAAAGAGCTTGCGGACACAGCAGAGAATGCCATGCGGGGCATGGAGGACGCTGAGGGCGTCAGGAGCGTGGATTTGCGGGATATGAGGCTCTTGCGCCAGCAGATTGCACTTGGCTCCCGGATGGTAAAAGACGAATATTATGCGATTCCGGTCCTGGTGGCGGATGAGCTTACAAATGTGCAGCTTAGGATTGTCCGTGGCAAGGAGGAGCGTGGTCGGGTGGATGTGATGTTTGAGACGCCGAAGCTTGGTAAGGTGGCGGCTAGGTTCCAGGTGCAGGAAGATTCCATTAAGGGTTATGTTGTCTCTGATTCCCAAAGGACAATAGAGGAATTCAAGGGCCAGGACAGCGGTTACAATGGCGAGGCGACAATGCAGCAGGGAACCCGTACGATGGATTATGTGTACAGCGAGGATTTGGACCTGAACCGCTTTGTGGGAGGCAGGACCGGGAATACAGCCGGGCTTAATACGGAATCGGAAGCCTACCAGGTGCAGACAAAGACGCTTTATGGCATTGCCAAAAGTTTTTTAGAGGAAATGAAGCAGCTAGGCAAGAACATACAGTAAATCAGAAGAGAGGTATACAATTATGAAAATCAATCACAATATGTCATCAATGGTTGCCAACAAAAGGTTATTGCAGGCAGAGGGCAGCCTTTCCAAGTCCATTGAGCGTTTATCTACCGGCTTGAGGATTAACCGCGCAGCCGATGATGCGGCAGGTATGGCAATATCGAGCAAAATGAAGTCACAGATCAAAGGGTTAGATCAGGCGTGTAGGAATGCTTCGGATGGCATTTCTGTAATTGATACGGCAGATGGGGCGTTGAGTGAAGTGCATGAGATGCTTCAAAGGATGCGGGAGCTTTCCGTGCAGGCGGCCAATGGAACGAATACGCCGGATGACTTAGAGGCTATTCAATTGGAGATTGCTTCTTTGCGTGAGGAGATTGACCGTGTGTCCAGAGACACAGAATTTAACACGAAACATTTATTAGACGGAACGCTTGAGCAGCGTGTATATCCCGATAACCGCGGAATTAAGCGTATTGATATCTCAGACGCCGTGATCCCGAATATGTATACTGTGGAGATTGCAGCGGACGCGGAACATGCGGTCATTGAAGGAGGCAAGCCCATGGCAGCGGCTGATGTTGTGCCGGCAGGCGCCAGCGGCACAGTTGTCATCAATGGGGTGAAGGTAGGGATTGAAGAAGGGGAGACGTTTGAGGAAGTTTATAATAAGATGCGTGACACGGCGGAATTGGGAGAGGTGAATCTCCTGATTGTAGGTGATTTAGCGAATAAAGATGGAAAGCCTGAAGATGGCGGCTATGTGCCGAACGACGTAAACGAAGGGGGCAGCCTTGTATTTGTTTCTACAGAATATGGAAATGGGGCAGAGATGAGCATTAAATGTGATAATGCTGATTTGGCGGCATTTTTGGGTATTGGCACGGATATGTCCGCCGAGGGCAAGGATGTGGAGATTAGCATTTCTGCGGATGACGTAGGGTTTGGCACGCAGGCTACCATCCTTACGGAAGGCAATTATGTGACGATTACCGACCGGGGAGGCTTCCAGATGAAATTTGAGGTAGAGCCAGGGACGCTCGGGAAGGTAAACCTTGAAGTAGCAGATATAGGGCCAATGACCTTACAGATTGGAGCCAATGAGAACCAGACTATGGATGTGCGCATCCCGGAGGTTTCTTCCCAAACGCTCTATATTGATAAAGTAAACGTCTGTACTGTAACTGGCGCGGACCGTGCAATCACAAGTTTTGATAAGGCGATTAGCAAGGTCAGCGAGACACGTTCCAGTATCGGGGCTTATCAGAACCGTTTGGATTATACGGTAAACAGCCTAGATTTGACGGAGGAGAACATGACCCAGGCTTTGTCCAGGATTGAGGATGTGGACATGGCGGAGGAAATGACAGAGTATACAAAAGACAACGTCCTGACCCAGGCGGCGACGTCTGTGCTTGCCCAAGCAAATGATATCCCACAGCAGGTATTACAGCTTTTGCAATAGGCCTGATTCGGACATTAGAATAACCACCGCAAGGACGGCAGGAAATATTGGAGGAATGGATGACCCAGGAAAAGAAACAGGAATTTACCCGCAGGCTGAGCTGTTGTAACCGGGGGGAAATGATTGTAATCATGTATGATATACTTTTTACTTACCTTGAGGATGGGATTGAGGCTAAAGAAGCCGATGACTACCAGGAGTTTAAGCGTAACACAGGGCTTGCCCAGCAAGTCCTGTGCAGGCTGATGGATGACTTGGATTTCACTTATGGAATTGCAGGCAGCTTATTTGCGGAATATCAGTTTGTGAACCGGCTGCTTTCTATGGCGGTTTGTAAGAATACGTCCCAGAACCTTCAAGATGCAAAGAGGGTTCTGAAGAATCTTTATGATGCGTTTGTGGAAGCTGCTCGTCAAGATAATTCAGAACCCCTCATGGGTCATGCCCAGCAAGTTGTAGCAGGCATGACCTACCATAAAGGCAGTTTGACAGAAACGCTTCAAGGTTCGGAGGGTTCCAGAGGGTTCCTGGCGTAAGCCTGCCATACAGCCGGGCTATTGGCTGAACTGCTTTGCTTTCGCCAGCAGGAATTTATAGCGCATCTGCATGGCGTTTACCTGGTAAATACAGCAGTCGATGAGGTCTGGCTCCATAGCATTTTCAAAATTATCATAGGCAAGAGCCAGATCATATCTGGCTTTTTCTATGTCATCTAAAAGTAAAGAGTAAGCAGTTGTCTTTGGCTCATCTTTTTTTGCAATCAGAAACATACGCATCCCTTTCCTTTTTGAATTACTGTTAATTAAAGTATAAGCAGTAACTTCCAAATCTATACAAAAAAGTCATAAATTTTTCCAGAAAGTATATATATGTGTTAAGAGAGTTTTTCAAAGGGGACAGGTATGGAAATTTATTATGGGATTGCGTCAATTGTGGGCATTTGCGTCCTTGTGCTGCTTATGGGGATGATGAAGCAAAAATCAGGTTGGATCTCTGTGTTCATCCTGCGCTGTGCGGGTGGGGCAGTGGGCATCTGCGCAGTCAACGCAGCGTTGGAAAGCCTGGGGGTATCTGTGGCGGCAGGCATTAACCCTGTGAACATTTTGACAATTGGAACCCTTGGTATCAGCGGCTTTGGGCTGGTTTATGCGATTTTGTTTTATCAATTCTTGTGACATATTTACAAAAATGATAAATTTTAGCAAAGGCGCTTTACAATTAGGTTCACATGTTCTATAATCCAAAACATCACTGATTCGCGAACAGGAGTATAACCCGAAGAGAGGTGGTTGGTTGGGGAGGTAAAAACGCTGTTTAGCCTGACGCTGTTAAGCGTGGCTGCGGCGTCAGATATGCAAAGCTTTCAGATCAGTAACCGGCTGATTGTAAGCGGGATTCTTATGGGATGCATCTTTCAGGTCCAGGAATTAGGAGTGGGAGGTGTCGGCATTTTCCTGTTAAACGTTTCTATTCCGGTTATCTTATTTTATCCATTGTTTCTGATACGTGCCCTGGGGGCAGGTGATATCAAATTATTTTCCATGATTGGCAGCATATGGGGTTTGCAAGTGCTTTGCACGACAATTGCAGCATCTTTTCTGGCGGCGGCTGCCATGTCGCTCTTTAAGGTTCTTTTTCATCGAAACCTTACGTCACGCCTGCGGGTATTCGCAGAATATATAAGCGCTGTGCTGGCAAGCGGCAGGCTGCTTAGATATCCACAGGAATCTCAGGGAAAACAACATGTCATTCATTTTTCAATCGCGGTTTTAATTGGTTATGCAATCGCTATGGAGGTGGCTTATTGAGAAAAATTATGATGGCTGTCTGTGATACGGACGGCTCATATGGGGAGAAATTGGGGGAATGGATTGCCCTGCAAAAGGGGAAGAAGATACAGAGCGTATCATTTTCTTCGCCGGAACATTTTATCGAATACCACAGTAAGCATAAGCAGGATATTGTGCTGCTGGGCAAAGGCTTCTGTGACAACCCGCAAATCTGCGAGGAAGCATTGCGGAAGGAAGAGAAGGCGTTATGGATGTACCTTTGCGATGCAGATATTGAGGATAAGGTCCCTGCCGCCATCAGGGAGCTTCCAAGCGTAGAGAAGTACCAGCCAGCTTCCGGGATTCTCAGGGAAATCTTTTCCGTATATCAGGATTGGGAGAGAGAGGCTTTGGCAGAGACGGGAGAGGGGAAAGAAATCATAGGGGTGTATTCTCCGGGGCATAGCATTTGGCAGACGCCATTTTCGTTGACGTTTGCGCAGGCGCTATCCCAAAGGGATTCGGTGCTTTACGTTAATTTTCAGGAGTGTGCAGGGTTTTGCGAATGGTTCCATGAAGATTATGGAAAAGACCTTCTTGACGTAATGTACTTATGCCTAAACAGTGAGGTTAACGTTACCCATTGTGTCAGCAGTTCCTTGTATTCGCTGGAAGGGGTTGATTATATCCCGCCAGTGGAGGACAGTGGGTGCCTGGCAGAAATATCTGCTATGGATTATCAGCGGTTTGTGGAGATTTTAGCTAAACGCAGCGGCTATAACGTGATTATCTTGGACTTTGGGATGATGCTTCCGGGGTTTTTCCAGCTACTGGGGCTGTGCAGCAAGGCTTACATTGTCACAGAGCCTGGGGACATGCACAAGGCGCCGCTGCAGCAATTTCAGAAGATGCAAAAGCGCCAGGCAGAAGCAAAAATGGGGCAGAAACTAATGTACCTTTCACTTCCGGCAGTAAAGGATATAGCCTATCCGGGGGAAGGTAAGATGCAGCAGTGGCTTTGGGGGACGATAGGGGATTTTAGCAGAAAGCTGGCGGGGGTATAATGTGGAACAGATTAGAAAAAATGTCTTGGCACAGCTTGATATGACGAGGGAATATGAGGAAGAAGAATTGCTGGCGGCTATTGATGAGGAAATTTGCCGAGAAGCGAAGAAGCGGGTGATTCCGCTGAATTGGCGGCGGGAGCTGCGGATGCAGATTTTTCATTCCTTGCGCAAGATGGACGTGCTGCAAGAACTTTTAGGCAAAGATGACGTCACGGAAATCATGGTAAACGGCGCGGAGCATATATTTTATGAAAAGCAGGGTGAAATCTTTGCCTGGGACAAGTCCTTTTCCTCTAAGGAGCGGTTAGAAGACATCATCCAGCAAATGGTGGGAAGCCATAACAGGGTAATTAACGAGGCTGAGCCTATTGCGGATACCAGGCTTGCAGACGGCTCCAGGGTAAATGTGGTTTTGCCCCCGGTGGCTTTGGAAGGGCCGGTTGTCTCCATCCGCAAGTTTCCCAAGAACCCTATCTTGATGGGGCGGATGATTGCCGGGGATTCTATCTCTCAGGAGTGCGCGGATTTTCTTAAAATACTGGTAAGCGCTGGTTATAATATCTTTATCTCCGGAGGGACAGGCTCCGGGAAAACAACATTTCTTAATGCATTGTCAGAATTTATCCCCAAGGCGGAGCGTGTAATAACAATTGAAGATTCCGCGGAGCTGCAGATTCAGGGCATCCGCAACCTTGTGAGGCTGGAGACTCGGAATGTCAGCCCAGATGGGAGGCTTGCCATCACGATCCGGGATTTAATCCGCACGGCGTTGCGGATGCGCCCTGACAGGATTATCGTGGGGGAAATCCGCGGAGCGGAATGCCTGGATATGTTACAGGCAATGAATACTGGGCATGACGGTTCGTTAAGCACCGGGCATGCCAATAGCTGCCAGGATATGGTGAGCCGTATGGAGACAATGGCGCTTATGGGGATGGAACTCCCATTACAGGCTATCCGGGCGCAGATTGCGGCGGGCGTGGATATATTGGTGCATTTGGGGAAACTTAGGGACCGCAGCAGACGCCTCTTAGCGATTATGGAGGTAGACGGCATGGAGAAGGGGGAAGTGCGCCTGAATCCGCTCTATGAGTTTACTGAGATGGGAGAGTGTGCCGGGAAGGTTTGCGGAAGCTGGATAAAGCGTGGCGAGCTGATTCACAAGGGAAAATTATATGCGGCAGGAGTGGCATGGGAGGGTGATAAGGATTATGGATTATAGGAGTTACCGTCTGGATTGGAAGGAAAATATACTTTGGTTTTTAGCGGTGCTTAGTTTTTCCGGTATGGTTTCCTGGCTGTTTTACCGGAGCGTTTGCGGCATGGCAGTAGCGCTACCGCTGTTAATTTTAACGAGGAGGTTTTTTCGCAATTATTTGTTGAAAAGGCGAAAAAGGGAAATGCTCTATCGGTTTGGGGAGATTTTACAGATGGCGTCCGCGTCCCTAAAGGCTGGCTCTTCCCTGGAGAATGCTTTTTTGCAGGCAGACAGCGAGTATAGGAAGCTCTATGGGGAGAAGGATACCATAGCGCAGGAATTTCAGGGGATTTGCTGCCGGATGAAACTCAATGAGCCATTAGAGCTGTTGGTAGAAGATTTTGCGCAGCGCAGCGGCATAGAAGAAATGGTTAGTTTTGCCCAGGTGATTTCTTTTGCCAAACGTGGCGGCGGGGACATGGTTAAGATTTTCCAGAACACAGTAGAGAAAATTCGCCAGAAAGCGGATGTGGAGCGGGAGATTGCGACTGTCGTGACAGCAAAGAAAACGGAGCAGCGGATTATGGACCTGACGCCGTTTGCAATTTTAGCTTATGTGGGGATAACGTCTCCTGAATTTTTGGAGCCTCTCTATGGGAGCACCTTTGGCATTTGCGTAATGACGTGTTGCCTGTCCATATATGCGGGGGCATTCCTGCTGGCGGAAAAGATATTGGATATTCAAATATAGGGGGAAAATATGAAGTGGTATTTTGCAGGAGCGCTAACCTGCCTGGTAGTTTCCATATGTATAAAGCAAAGGACAAAGCTGCAAAAAATATACTATCAGGCATCCGTGGTTCTTGCGGCAGCTTTTTTGCTGGCGGCAATTGTTGGCATGGCGGATGGGGAAGAAAAAAAGAACATGCAGATTGCCCGCAATGAACCGGGACAGGGGACAAAAGAAAAAGAATTTGTTGTGGATATAGCGGGGGAAATGGAAAGTTATCCCTTAAATTTGGAGATATTGGAAAAGAAGCTTACAAAGGCGCAGAGAAGGGCGTATTTAGAAAATGCCAAAGAGGAGCTGGACTTGTCTGTATTAGGGGAGAATCCCTCCAAAGATACGGTATCTAAGGCGCTGTTCCTTCCGGATTACCTGCAGGGCGGCGCGGTGGAGGCGTCTTACCGTTTTTCTGATTATGACATTTTCCATGGCGATGGCACAATCAGGCAGGAACCTTTGGAACCTACCGTGGTAGAGGTTACGGCAGAACTTACATGCCAGGAGGAAGCCAGCCTTTATCAGTTTCCTATATGCGTTGTTCCCCGGGAAAAATCTTTGCAGGAGCAGCTTTCGGAAAAGCTAAAAGCTATGATAGCTAAGCAGAACGAGCAGGAAAACGCTGCTTACGTTAAATTACCGGATGAACTGGAAGGAAAGGAAGTCACTTGGCGGGAAAATACGGTTAATCGTAGTTTCATTGTCATCTTTCTGGGGCTGGCAGTAGCTGTGGGGATGTTTCTTCGTGAAAAGGAGGACGAAAAGCGGGAAAGGATAAAGCGGGAAAGACAGATGATGATAGATTATCCAGACATCGTCGGCAAATTTTCACTCTTATTGGGGGCGGGCATGAATATTCCCTATGCCTGGGAAAAAATTGCCCTTGCCTACCAGAAAAAGCGCGAGTGTGGGGAAATTGATATGCGGTTTGCATATGAAGAAATGCTTGGGACATTGTATGAGATACGTGATGGAATAGGGGAATTACAGGCATATGAGAATTTTGGGAATCGTTGCCAGCTCAGCATTTACAGGAGGCTGTCAGCATTGATTGTACAAAACGTGCGAAAGGGCTCACAGGGAATGCAGAAGTTATTAGAGCAGGAAGAATGGGAGGCCTATGAACAGCGTAAAGCCCATGCCAGGAGGTTGGGGGAAGAGGCTGGCACGAAGCTTCTGCTGCCTATGGGGACCATGTTGGCAATCGTGCTGGCTATTTTGGTAATCCCTGCTGGGATGGCGCTGAATGTGTAACGATACGGAACGTCAAGTTAATTTGCCGCTCAGTACAACAAGAATCGTATCAGACGGCAGATATAAGCTGCCGGGAAAGGAGAAGTTATGGGTGAATTTAAAAATTTTTTGGTAGAAGAGGATGGTATGGGCGTTGTGGAGGTAATCTTAATTATAGTGATTCTGTTCAGCCTGGCGATGCTGTTTAAGGAGCAGATTACGGATCTGGTAAATAAG
>CATLBW010000023.1 GCA_949879775.1 uncultured Lachnospiraceae bacterium | reverse complement strand
ACACCTATTCCCAGGATAAGACGAAGTTTGTGGAAGAGACCAATGCGAAGGGACATTCGGTGCGTGCGGGCTATTTCTACGCAGGCGTTACCGATGTGGCTACGACTTTGGCGGAGAATGATGCGGACAGGGCTGCTTATTTAAAGAGCCTGGATGCAATTTGGGATTCTGTTACATACAAGAAGACTTATATTACCGGCGGTATCGGCACTACAGCCCCCAGCAGTGATTCGGAAGGGTTTGGCGATGACTATGTGCTGCCGAACGACCAGTCTTATTGTGAGATTTGCGCGGCAATTTCCATGGCGAACTGGAACCAGCGTATGAACCTTTTGTATGAGGACGGCAAGTATGCGGACAGCGTGGAGAAAGCTTTGTATAACGCTATCCTGGTAGGGACGAACTTGGGCGGCAATCGGTTCTATTACAGCACCTTGCTGCAGGCAAACAATGGAAACTGGCGTTCCCAGTGGTTCGAGTGCGCATGCTGCCCGCCGAACCTGATGCGTACGATTGCTGCTTTGGGCGGCTATATGTACACCGTGCATAACGATAATGTATTTGTAAATATGTATGTTGGCAGCAACGGCAGCGCTAATGTACAGGGGACGCCTGTGGCATTGGCGCAGGAGACGGATTACCCGTGGGACGGGGCTGTGAAGCTTACTGTCAACCCACAGCAGGAGAAAGCATTTGCGCTGAAACTGCGTATCCCGGGCTGGGTGCAGGAGCAGACGAATAAGAAGGTCACCATCAAGGTGAATGGGACTGCCGTTAATGCGGCAGTGGACAAAGGTTATGCGACAGTCAGCCGGACATGGAAGAAGGGCGACGTAGTCACCATTGATATCCCGATGGAAATCAGGAAGACAGAGGCAGACCCGAATGTTGTCACGAACAAAGACAGGGTTGCATTGCAGAGAGGGCCGATTGTATATTCTTTGGAGAAAGCCGGAAATGCACAACTGAACCCGGAAATTGAGAATTTTGACCCCTTGAAGATCGTTATCCCCAGGGATGCGAAGCTGAAAGCAACCTATAATAAGGATTTGCTTAAAGGCGTAGTGGAGATTACAGGGGATGCAAAATACAGCTTGTATGGAGAGCTTATGCCGATTAAGGTCCAGGCGGTTCCCTACTATGCATGGAACAACCGCGGGGACGACGCAAATTATGATCCGGAGAACATCGACAGGACTTCTTCTAAGATGCTAATCTGGACGATGGCGGATAAGGCACAGTCAGAAGTGGTTGCCGGCGCTGCGGATGACGCGGCCCCGGACGCTAAGGTAAGCTCAGATAAAATCTATAGCGGCGCACGTATTGAAGGCGTCCATGACACAACCTTTAACCCGACATCTTCTTCCCTGGGCAACGGGCTTGGCTGGAGCAACTGGACAGTGCCGAGAGATGATACGGAGCATTGGCTCATGTATGAGTGGGACAAAGAGATTACCACCAAGCAGTTGCAGATTTATTGGTATGAGAATCATCCATGGGACCGTCATCCTGGTACGCTGAGGATTGAATATAAGGATGCGAACGGTGAGTGGAAAGAAGCTAAGATGGCGAAAGAGTATGTGGGCAATTATGATAAGTTAAACACATACAATGTGATTGACATTGACGAGGTTACGACCAAGGCGCTCCGCCTTATGATGACGGTAAATCTGGAAGATTCCCAAACGCAGTCTATTGGCTGTTACCGCTGGAAGGTCATGCTGGATAAGAATGGCGTTGCCAATAATGTTGTCAGCATGATTAATAAGATTGGCAAAGTTGAGGGAACCCTTGCCAGCCGGAAACTGATTTATGACGCACGTATGGCGTATGAATCCTTGTCAGATGAATTGAAAACGCTGGTGACAAATTACAGTGTGCTGACAACGGCGGAGGAGGATTATAAAAAGGTTACCGCAGACGCAGCTAAACCGGTCGTGGACCTGATTAATAAGATTGGCAAGGTACAGGCGACGGCTGCTTGCAAGAAGCTGATTGACGACGCCCGTGCCGCGTATGACGCACTGCCAATGGTACAGAAAGCAGCAGTGACGAATTACAATGTGCTGCTGGATGCGGAGGCTGCGTATGAGGAATTGGGAAATGAGCAGCCTGGGCCAGGACCTGGGCCACAGCCGACGGTTATTGACATTTCCAAAGCTTCCATCAGCAAGATTGCTGCACAGAAGTATACCGGAAAAGCAGTGAAGCCTTCCGTAAAGGTGACTTACAATGGCAAAGTTTTGACGAAGAATAAAGACTACACTGTGGCATACAGCAACAATACGAAGATTGGGACAGCGAAAGTCACAATTACCGGCAAGGGAAATTATAAGGGCACCAAGAGAGCCAGCTTTACGATTACGGTAAAGAAGAATGCCTCCTACACAGTCGGGAATTATAAGTATAAGATTACCGACGCCAACACGAAAGGCAAAGGCACGGTGACGCTGACCGCTGTGAAGAGCAAGTCCACAAAGGGCAAGCTGAGTAAAATCACGGTTGCTTCAACCGTAAATATTGGCGGCAAGAAGTTTGCTGTGACAGCTATCGGGGACAGTGCGTTTAAGGACTGCAAAAAGGCGACAAGCGTGACGATCGGCACGAAGGTGAAAAAGATTGGCGCCAAAGCGTTCTATAACTGCAAGAAGTTAAAGACGATCACCATAAAGTCCACGGCGCTCAAATCGGCAGGCAAGAATGCATTTAAGGGCATCAGTAAGAAAGCTGTTATCAAGGTTCCCAAGAAGAAACTGAAATCTTACAAGAAGGTTTTAAAATCCAAGGGACAGGCAAAGACAGTTAAAATTAAATAAGAGCAAGAAGTGAATACATGATTTAAAGCGGGGCTTTTGCATGAGTGGAAACCTACAATATTCAGGCCTAAACAGTAGGGCAGGCTGTTGTATGGCGTAGTTTCCCACGATTGCAAAAGCCCTGCCTTTTTGCGTACAAGCGGCATGGCGGCTAAAAGTGGGTTTTCATGCCGTTTGTTTTGTCATATTAAAGGCGCTGCTTTCATATATTTGAAAACAGATACAAGCTGTGAGGAGGGACATCCTATGGAAGAAATTGTAAGCGTATTCCCCAGTGCGCTGCGACCGCTTTGCCGCGTTGGGTTTGAACAGGGGGCGGAGCCGGAAGAAATCAGGCTGCGCGTTGGGCGTCCGGTGATGGTGTTGGGAAAAGGCAAGGAATATTTCTGGAACCAGAAGGAGGTAAAATTGCAGAAAGCCAGGGAGGGGGGCTATGTCTGGCAGGAAGCGGATATGAAAGAGACACTGTCGCGCATGAGCCGCTATTCCATGTATTCCCTGGAAGAAGAGCTGCGAAACGGCTTTATCACGATCCAAGGGGGGCACCGGGTAGGCATCGCAGGACGGGCTGTCTGTGAGCAGGGGAAAGTCTGTTCCTTCCGCAATATTACCTGTATCAATATTCGGGTGGCAAGGCAGAAAAGGGGATGTGCAAAGGAGCTTCTCCCATGGCTGAGGCAGGGGGAGAGCATATACAACACCTTGATTATCTCGCCGCCAGGGGTGGGGAAGACCACTATGCTTCGGGATTGTATCCGCATGTTATCGGACGGGGACAGAAAGCTGCCGGGTATGAAGGTGGGCGTAGTGGACGAAAGAAGTGAGATTGCCGCCAGCTTCTTTGGGGTTCCCCAGAACGATTTGGGGGATCGCGCGGACGTCTTGGATAACTGCCCGAAAGCGGAGGGGATGCGCCTCCTTTTGCGCAGCATGTCTCCACAGGTACTGGCGGTGGACGAACTTGGAGGCAGGGAAGACTACCTTGCGGTAGAGGAGGCGCTCCATTGTGGCTGCCGGATTATCGGGACCATGCATGCTGGGGATATCATGGAATTACAGGAAAAAGCCTATTTGCAGGGATGGTTAAAAAGAGGGTTCTTTGGCAGGTTTGTGTTTCTCAAACGGACGGAGGGTGGGGAACGCGGGTTTATGGTATATGACGGGAGGCTTAAGGAATTATGCTGAAATTGACAGGGAGCATCCTCATTATCGCGGCTTCGGTTTTGTATGGCTTTAGGCTGCAGCAGGAGCTTGGGGAACATGTAAGGCAGCTTGTGGGGATGAAAGAAATGTTTCTGATGCTGTGGGGGGAAATTTCTTACACAAGGACGCCCCTTGGGGACGCGTTTTTGCAGATTGCCTCCCAGGGGAAGGAGCCGTTTTCATCTTTCCTGCGAAAGGCGGCGGCGGGCCTGGAGGAAAATGAGGAGAGCATGGGAAACTATTGGAAGCGGCTGGTAGAGCAGGAAGGGGACATGTTTTTATTTAATGAGGAAGAGCGCGGGATTCTTATACGT
Source organism: uncultured Lachnospiraceae bacterium (assembly GCA_949879775.1). Classification (GTDB taxonomy): domain Bacteria; phylum Bacillota; class Clostridia; order Lachnospirales; family Lachnospiraceae; genus Petralouisia. The sequence goes on along the minus strand of CATLBW010000023.1, from coordinate 27,614 downwards.
GCAGGGGAGAACTTCGGATACTTGGATGGGCGGATGCAGCTAAAGAACCTGGAACTGTACATAGGGCAGACAGAGGCGTTAATCAAAAAGGCACAGGACGAACTGCAAAGCAAGAAGAAACTGTCAGGGGCGCTGAGCGTGATGTGCGGCTTGTTTCTGATTATCCTCCTCATTTAACATACGCTGCGGGGAGCATGGGGCAGGGGGCGAGATGCACAACGAAGATGTGCATGGCATAAAAAGACGGAGGAAACTATGAGTATAAGTTTAATTTTTAAGATTGCAGCCGTAGGGATATTGGTTACGGTATTGAGCCAGGTATTAAAGCACAGCGGGCGGGAAGAGCATGCGTTCCTCACCAGCCTGGCCGGACTTCTGATTGTGTTGTTTTGGATTGTGCCCTATGTCTATGAGCTGTTTGAGACGATGAGGAACCTGTTTGCGCTATAGCGGAGGAGAACATGGATATTATTAAGATTGCAATCCTGGGGATTGCGGGGGCGCTGCTTGGGATTATGCTTAAGTGCTACAAAAAGGAATATGAGCTGTTTGTGATGCTGGGAGTGTCGCTGTGCATTTTTTATTTTATTATGTCCAAGCTAAAGCTGGTCATTTCCGTTATCAGCCGTATGCAGGAGTATGTAAGCCTGGACAGCAGTTACATAGCGATCCTCATTAAGATGATTGGCATTACGTATGTGTCCGAATTTTCTGCGAACCTCTGTAAGGATGCGGGTTACCAGTCAGTTGCGGGGCAGATTGAAATGTTTGGCAAGCTTTCGATACTGGCAATCAGTATGCCGGTAATCCTGGTGCTGCTTGAGACAATCGGGGAATTCCTTGCATGATAGGGCAATCGCAGCGTTTTGCCTGGCTTTATATCGTGAAGGCGTTCGGACCATTCCTTATCTGGAAGCCTACAGGAGGAAAATGTGATGGTTTTTGGAAAAAAATGCAAACGCTGGAAAAAGTTGCGGTTGGGGATATTTATGGCGGCATTGTTGCTCTGCCTGTGGGGCGCAGGCGAAAACGTCCATGCAGCGGGGCAGATAGATGGAAGCGCCCAGCCTGCCGGGCAGACAGACGGAAGCGCCCAGCCTGCGGGGCAGGCGGAGGGGGCGGATGTCTGGCAGGAATCAGGCGGCATGTCGCAGGAGCTTACGGCCCAGAAGCTTGAGGAGAGCATAGACAGCTATATGGAGGAGCTTGATTTCTCAGAGATTGACAATATGCTCAATCGCCAGGAAGGCATGGAGGAATTTGATTTCAAGGAATTGGTGGAACGGATGCTGGAAGGCGAGGACATCGAGAAGGGATGGCTGGCGGAAAAAATATTTTCTGCAGTGTTTTCAGAAGTGAAGCAATTTCGGGGAACATTAATCCAGATAGTCATTTTATGCATCGTGTTTGCGATTCTTTATAATTTTGCAAATGTGTTTGAAAACCCATCGGTGACGGAAATCAGTTTCTATATGGTATATGTGCTTCTGCTGGTATTGCTGATGAATTCTTTCTTCGTCCTCAAAGACGTGACGGCCACGGCGATTTCCAGGGTAGTGACATTCTTAAAGGTGATGATCCCGACCTTTACGGCGAGCATGGTGTTTTCAGGGCAGGTGTCGACGGCGGCAGGCTTTTACGATTTAACGTTCCTGCTGATTTATGCCATGGAGTGGGTGATGCAGCACCTAATCATCCCCAGCGTCCAAATCTATGTGGCCTTGGAGTTAATGAATTATCTGACGGGTGAGGAAATGCTTTCAAGGATGACCTCGCTGATAAAGTCCGGAATTTTGTGGGTGATAAAATTCCTGTTTACGATTGTGGTCGGCATCAATGTGGTACAGAACCTGCTGACCCCGGTAATCGATACGTTTAAATCAGGGATTATCGCTAAGACTGCCGGGATGATGCCAGGCCTTGGGGCTTCTATCAATGCCGTGACGGAGATTATGGTGGGGTCGGGGATTATTATTAAAAATGGCATTGGCGTGGCGGCTGTCGTAGTGCTGCTCATCTTGTGCGCCGGGCCATTGATTAAAATTTGGGTGATGGCATTCCTGTACAAATTGCTGGCGGCCATGATGCAGCCGGTGGCGGATAAGCGCATGGTTGGCTGCATCGCCGGAGCTGGTGAAGGCGGGAACCTGCTTTGTAAAGTGGTAGTGACGACAACCGTGATGTTTCTGGTGACAATCGCCATGGTAACGGCGGCGACCACTTTTAACCACTGAATAACTATCTTAATTAATAAGGAGGGAATATGGGCTATATTTTTAACTGGGTCAAAAATCTGGTGTGTTTCTATCTCCTGCTGACTGTCGTGCTGCATCTCCTTCCCAGGAAAAGCTACCATAAATATGTGCGCTTTTTTGCGGGGATGCTCTTGACAATCCTGGTAGTGTCCCCGGCGCTGTCGCTGCTGGGAGATGAGGAGAGGCTTAAGGAGAAAATCAGCCAGGCGGAATTTTTCCAGGACATGGATAATATAAAGATGGACACAGAGCACCTTGAAACGGTGCAGAAGGATATGTATCTCAGGGAATATGAAAGGGCGCTTGAGATGGATGTAAGCCGGATGGCGCAGGAAAACCAGTTGTCAGCGCAGGAGGTGAAAGTGCGCCTTACGGACGGGTACGAGGTGGAATCCATTGAAATGAAGGTGGTAAGGGAAAAAGATGATGATGACATATTTGCCGGGGAGGCGCTTTTGGCAGGCGGTCCACAAGATGCGCAGATACTTGAGCTGCGGCAGGCGCTCATGGAATATTACAGATTAAAGGAGGAGCAGGTAAAGATTGTGGCAGTGGCCTAAGGAAGGGCCTATGGAGCGCCTTAGGCTTCCTACCGGGGACAAAAAGTAAGAGGAGAGAGGAAAATGAAAAAAGAAAAATTTTCTTTGGGCAGGCTAAAGAAGATACCCAAAAACCAGCTTTTGGTGGGAGGGCTGGTAGGGATTTTGCTGCTGGTGCTTGCGATTCCCACGGAGAAGAAAGCAGATACCGGAAAGGAGCAGGGGCAGGGACAAGAGCAAGACGCCGGGCAAGGTCCCTATGAGGATGTGGGAGATTATGCAAAGCGGATGGAGCGCAGGCTCAAACAGATTTTGGGGGATATGGAAGGGGTTGGGAAGGTAGAGGTAATGATTACGCTTAAAGATGAGGGGGAGCAGTTAGTGGAAAAAGACACGAGCAGGAACAGCCAGAATACGCAGGAGGGGAGCGGGGAGGATGTGCGGACAAACACGCAGCATCAATCCCAGGAGGAGACGGTCTATTCCAGTGGGAACGATGGGGAGCCTTTTGTGGCAAAGGAAGTGGCGCCTTGCGTGGAAGGCGTGCTGGTGGTGGCCGAAGGGGGTGGAAATGCACAGGTGGCAAAAAATATTTCTGAGGCGGTTTTAGCATTATTTCCAGTGGAAGTACATAAAATTAAGGTAGTAAAGATGAATTGACAGGAGGGCATCATTTTGAAAAAAATTTTCAAGAAGAATCAGATTATCATTACGGCTTTGGCTCTGATGATTGCCGTTGCAGGCTATCTGCAATATACGGGAAGCCGCAGTGACAGTGATCTGGCACAGGAGGCAAGCGCGGACACGAATGAGGGTACATATGACATTTCCGATGAGGATATGTATAATGCGGAAGATATATTCACAGATACGGAGGAGAGCGCGCAGACAGGCACAGAGGCGTTGGGCGTGCAGACCGGGGAACAGATTGCGAACAACCAGAACGCAGACGCGGAAAACCCAGGGGAAGCAGTCCTTACCAGCAGCAGCGTAAACAATGTCAACTTTGTGTCGGAAGTAAAATTGAACCGTGAGCAGATCCGCTCCCAGAACAAGGCGTCTTTGCTGGAGCTGATTAACAACGTAAACATTACGGAAGAGCAGAAACAGGATGCGGTAAACGCCATGGTTGCCATGACGGATATTGCGGAACGTGAGGCGGCTGCGGAGATGCTTTTAGAGGCCAAAGGGTTTACGGACGTAGTGGTTAGCATCACGGACGGCAATGCGGACGTGGTCTTGAATATGGGAGAGGTTACCGACGCAAAACGGGCGCAGGTAGAAGACATTGTGAAACGTAAGACGAACGTGGAAGCGCAGAACATTGTCATCACGCCAATCCAGGGAAATGCGGACACAGGCGCAGCCACAGATAACGGGGCTGGCGAGAATGGGGAAACCGGGGCGGCTGGGGAAGCCGGCGGGGAGAACGCCGCCGACACGAACGCGCAGGACCCCAATGCACCGGCGGACGGAGCGCAGGACGACGGCGCCACGAAGTAAGTGATTGCAAAATGTATAGTGAAAAGCAGGGGCGGCATCCGGGTATATGGGTGCTGTCTTTTTCTTGCCCTTTGTTTTCCTGTATGATATGATGTTTGGGAGGAATGCTATGAATTATTCCGCAATTGGCATGGCATCCTATGGTTGTGAAAAGGATTATGATAGTTTTAGTGGGAAGAGGAGCAGATAAATGCAATTTTGGGTTGGCGTAGAGAATTTTGCCAAGATAGAGAGCGCAAGGGTTTGCGTAAATAAATATACGCTTTTTGTGGGTCCCAATAACAGCGGGAAGACTTTTTTGATGCAGCTTGTACAGGGGCTGAGCAATAAAATTGCCCGTTTGTTAGAAGAGGACGCCATGGATATCCTTTTGGAGGAAAAAATTGAAGGGTACGGGAAATATCTGCTCAACCAGGGCAATGTTGCGCAATTTGTGGATTATATCAATGCGAAATTGCATTTAAAAAAAGAGCAGCTTGTAAAAGAGATTTTTAGGAAAGAAATCCCCATAGAGAAATTATATATTGATCTGGAGCTAGGGGAGGGTGTCTCTTATCAGATTGACATTACAGATAGGAAAAGCCTGGAGAATGAAGAGGTAAAACAATCTGTTAATCAAGACTTATTGGCATTTGGGATAGAGAGTCCAGATATAAATAATACGCTGACAAATGGCGCTTTATCAGCGATAAGAAACGCGGGTAAGAATAGAGCCACCATTGAACTATGGGTGTCTATGGATAAACCCGGTTTATATTTATTTAGAAACTTATTAAAAAGATTTCTTGAGAAAAGCAGTCTGTATCTGCCAGCCTCAAGAACCGGGCTAATGCTGCTGTACCGTGATTTTTTCGCTAGCAGGACGGATGATGCCGTTTCCTTTCGCATAGAGGAAGGGGAGCTGTTAGAAAATAAAGAGCGGTACGGCGGTTTGACGCAGCCGATTTATGAATTTTTGCGGTTCCTGCAAACGTATGCAGAAGCTGAAGGGAAACGTGACATATATAGAAATGAATTATCCTTTTTTGAAGATAATATTATTGAGGGGCATATCAGCGTAAATAAGCAGGGGAATTTCTCTTATCAGGAAAAGGACGATGCTAATATGGTGCCCATGCATCTCGCTTCTGCAATGGTCAATGAAGTGGCTCCCCTGGAGTTGGCGTTGACGTCAGGGATGCGATGTGGAAGGTTTATTATTGATGAGGTGGAGGCAAGTCTGCACCCACAGAAACAATTGCAGTTTGTCCGTTTCCTCAATCGCATAAACAACAGCGGCGTCAAGCTGGTAATCAGCACGCACAGCGATACGTTTGTCTCCAAATTAAATAATTTGTACGTTGTATCGAAGCTGGCAAGAAAGAAAAAAGACGATGGGGTTTTACAAAAATTCCATTTGCAAAAGGAGGATTTGCTCCAGCCGGAGAGTTTATTTGTGTATGAATTTGTCTGCCAAAGCAATGGAAAGAGCGTGGTAAAAGAGATTACGCCGGATTCTGAGGCAGGGTATCAATTTGAGCTATTTGCAAAATCGGCAATGGAGCTTTATGAGGAGTCTTTAAGATTAGGGGAAGTACAGTTAGATGATTGAATATGGCGCACGAACGTTAAAACCTGATGGACAAGTGGAAAAGAACCAATTATATAAGATCTGCGGGGATAGGACGGTTTCAATACGGGAAGGACATGATGGTTGCCAGGATATAGAAGTTGTCCATTTGGGGTATCATTTACAAAAAGGGCAGTACGCAATCCTGGGATACGAATTCAGGCCCCAATTTATTTCAAAACAGGGAAGCAAATCAGCGGATGTGATGACTTGCCTGATAGATGACGATAAGAAGGATGTATATTCGCTGGTTTTGGATATCAAAAGGAATATATCAGCGTTCAGTGATGACTTGCTGAAAGATAACGCGGCGCTAACTGCGATCAAGGAAGTGGTTGGTTTTATAGAACAGATCCACCATTCGATATTACATAAGGATAGTTTATTGGTATATCGTAAAGGCTTGGGGTATACTGAGACAGCGAAGGTCGGCATTGCAACCCGCAGGTTTGAAGGGCAAAAATTCTACGGGTTAGCGGATTTTCTTGAAAATTTAGGAGAATTACCGAAACCGAAGATTAATCCGCAAATGTGGTATAAAGCCCAAATTCAATATAAACCGTATGTTCCAGAGGCTTCGAAGATACGGGAGTTTGCCGGGCATAAAGTTACGGTTTGCGGCAGGCAATACCCGCTGCAAGTGTATTTGTTAGAGCAGGTAAACGGGTCGGAATATGCTGTTTCAATAGAAATGCAATTTTCGTAAATTACTGGGAATGGGAAGTCGTATTAATATTCAGGGAAGGGGTGATAGTATGGCCTTGGCATACAAAGAGCATTGGAGGGATGAGAAAATAGACGGGGTGGTTTACGATATGTCCCCCTCGCCGAATTATCAGCATGGGATTATTAATGGGAATATTTATTCCATCATAAGGCAGGGTTTAAAAGGCAGCATATGCCTGGTGTCTATGGAAAACCTGGATTTTAAATACCATCCAAAGGAAAATGACGATTACCTCTGCCCGGATATCATGGTGGCCTGCGACCGCAAGCATTTAAAAGGCGGTTCCTACAGCGGGACGCCTAAATTTATTGCGGAGACGTTAAGCCCTTCCACGGCAATGCGCGACAGGAAGAAGAAAAAAGATATCTATGAAAAGGCGGGCGTGGAAGAGTATTGGATTGTTTTCCCGCAGGGGAGGTCTGTGGAGATCTATTATTTGGAAGACGGAAGGTACAGCTTGGAACAGAGCTACATTTTGCAGGACGATGAAGAAGAAGGGGATTATAATGCCAAGACGGAGATTTGTTTGCGGGCGTTTCCCAACATCAAAATGACGCTGGATGAGATATTTGAAGGGTTGGAGTAGCTTGTATTTGACAAGGGAATCAAAGAAAGCTATACTAAAAATAAACAGTACGAAGGAGGAACATGCATGAAGTGTCCGTATTGCAGCAGTGATAACACCAGGGTCATTGATTCGAGGCCAGCGGATGATAACAATGCCATCAGGCGCAGAAGGCTCTGCGATGACTGTGGGAAACGTTTTACTACATATGAGAAAGTGGAGACGATACCGCTGATTGTCATTAAGAAGGATGACAACAGAGAGCAATATGACCGTTCCAAAGTGGAGGCCGGGATTCTGCGCGCCTGCCATAAACGTCCGGTGTCTGCGATACAGATCAGCCAGCTTGTGAACACGGTGGAGGTTGACATCTTCAACCGGGAAGAGAAGGAGATTTCAAGCTCCGAGATTGGCGAGATTGTCATGGACCACCTTCAGGAATTGGACCCCGTAGCCTATGTGCGTTTCGCATCGGTGTACCGTGAATTTAAGGATGTCAATACTTTTATGGACGAGATAAAGAAGATTTTAGATAAATAATTGCCCTAAGGAGGGACCCAGCGAAGCTGGGAGGATGCCTTAGGGCCAGTATCGGGGAAATGAAATAAAATGCCCTAAGGATGCCTTAGGGCCAGTATCGGGGAAATGAAATAAAATGCCCTAAGGATGCCTTAGGGCTAGTCTGGGAGATAGAAATATGCTGAACGATTTTTATCCTGATGAATATCTGGATTCGGCTTATGAGATAGAGTTTGGCCGGTTGTACAAGGAAGGCTACCGTGGGATAATTTTTGATGTGGATAATACGCTTGTGCCGCATGGCGCGCCCGCGGATGAGCGGGCAATCGGCTTGTTTGCGCATTTGAAAGAGGTGGGATACCGATGCTGCCTTTTATCGAACAACAAAGAGCCGCGCGTCAGGTCATTTAACGATGCCGTCAAGGTACAGTATATTTTTAAGGCAGGAAAACCCAAAGTTTCCGGTTACCGGCGGGCAATGGATCTGATGGGGACGGATGAGCGCAGCACCTTGTTTGTTGGGGATCAGATTTTTACGGATGTGTATGGGGCGAACCGCGCCGGAATCCATACGATCCTTACAAAGCCTATCCACCCCAAGGAAGAGATTCAGATTGTCTTGAAACGTTATTTGGAAAAGATCGTGTTATTTTTTTACCAGAGAAGGAAGTAAGAATGCCTGCCATTGCACGGCACGTAAAAGCGGCAGGACTATAAAAGTAAACAAAGAAAGGAAGGAAGAGGAATGAAAGTAGCAATTGGCAACGACCATACGGCAGTGGATTTGAAAATGGAGGTTATGGAGTATGTAAAGAGCCTGGGGCATGAGGTGGTGAACTTGGGGACTGACAGTTCGGAAAGCTGCCATTACCCGGTATATGGGGAAAAAGTGGGACGTGCAGTGGCAGCCGGGGAGGCGGATTGCGGAATCCTGATCTGCGGCACAGGGGTCGGTATTTCCCTGGCGGCAAATAAAATTAAAGGCATACGCTGCGGCGTCTGTTCCGATACCACGACGGCGCATTTGATTAAGGAGCATAATAATGCCAATATCATTGCTTTTGGGGCTAGGATTGTGGGCAATGAGCAGGCGAAGGACATCGTGAAATCATATCTTGAGGCGCAGTTCATGGGCGGCAGGCATCAGACCCGCATTGACATGATTCATGAGATTGAAGAAAAAGGTTGAAAAATCTTCCATTTTAGTATAGAATGGTACAAGCGTGAGGGCTGGAATGCCCGATTGTAGTTTAGTTTAAGGAGGAAAATCGAATGATTTCAGCAGGAGATTTCAGAAATGGCATTACGATTGAATTAGATAATAACATTTTCCAGATTATTGAATTTCAGCATGTAAAGCCGGGGAAGGGCGCGGCCTTTGTCAGGACGAAATTAAAGAATATTAAGAACGGCGGCGTGGTTGAGAAGACGTTCCGCCCTACGGAAAAATGCCCTCAGGCAAGGATTGACAGGGCGGATATGCAGTATCTGTATTCTGACGGGGACTTGTTCCATTTCATGGATGTTGAGACTTACGAACAGATTGCGTTAGATGCAGAAGCCATCGGAGATGCGCTGAAGTTTGTGAAAGAGAATGAGATGGTGAAGATGTGCTCCCATAATGGCAGCGTGTTCGCCGTTGAGCCGCCATTGTTCGTTGAGTTGAAAATCACCGATACGGAGCCGGGCTTCAAGGGAGATACGGCAACTGGCGCGACAAAGCCGGCAGTCGTGGAGACTGGCGCTACGGTAAATGTGCCGTTGTTTGTAGAACAGGATGACGTTATCAAGATTGATACGAGAACCGGGGAATACCTGTCAAGGGTATAATGGCAGATGGCTTTGCCATGACAATGTAAAGTTCAAATAAGGAATCCACTTATCGTTAGGTGGTATTCCTTATTTTTTTGCGTAATATAACCAATACTCCTTGTGCAATTTCCGTTTTTTTTGCATAATATAACCAACGCCTCTTGTGTGATTTCCGTTTTTGTATTATCATAGTATAAACAATAGTATGTCAGTTATACTAAGCGGCGGGTTTCATTGGTCGTGAGTAACAATAATAATTCTATATAATTTAAGTTAGGAGGGTAAAATATGGATAAACCAGTATTGGTGATTATGGCAGCGGGCATGGGGAGCCGTTACGGGGGGTTAAAGCAGATTGACCCGGTAGACAGCCAGGGGCACATCATTATGGACTTCTCAATATACGACGCTTTGGCGGCGGGATTTGAGAAAGTTGTGTTTATTATTAAACAGGAGAATGAACAGGCGTTTAAGGAGAGCATTGGCAACCGTATTTCCGCTAAAATACAGGTGGAATATGTATATCAGGAATTGAGCAGGCTGCCGGAAGGATTTGAGACGCCTGAGGGAAGAAAGAAGCCTTTTGGGACCGGGCATGCCATCCTCTGCTGCAAGGATGTGCTGGATGGGCCTTTTGCGGTTATCAATGCCGATGATTATTACGGCAAACATGCCTATCAGGCAATCTATGATTATCTGGTAAGCCATGGGGATGATGAGAAATACCGTTATGCTATGGTAGGTTATGCGCTTAAGAACACATTGACGGAAAATGGGCATGTGGCAAGAGGGCTTTGCCGGACGGATGCCGAAGGGTTCCTTAAAGAAATTGAGGAACGTACACATATTGAGAAGCGTGGGGAAAGCACTGCCTTTACCGAGGATGATGGCAAGACCTGGACGGAAGTTTCTGTGGACAGCACGGTGTCTATGAATATGTGGGGTTTTTCCAAGAGTATTTTAGAGGAGTTGGAGACAGGGTTTGTGGAGTTTTTGCGCAATGAGCTGCCGAAAAACCCGCTCAAGGCAGAATATTTCCTTCCCACAGCGGTAGGAAAGCTGCTGCAGGAGGACAAAGCGAGCGTCCAGGTGCTCACTTCTGAGGATAAATGGTACGGGGTCACTTATAAGGAAGATAAGCAGATGGTAGTGGAGGCGATAGCCGGGCTGAAAAAGCAGGGGCTGTACCCGGAAGAATTTTAAAGGGGTTTGTATCTGAGAGGGTTTTGGAAAGATAAATTGTATTGGGAGGAATTTTAAGATGAATATAGAATTAGAAAAACGAGCGAAAGAGGCTGTCAGCCATTTTCAGACAAAGGGAGAGACAGGGGAAGTATGTCCCTGGGGGAGCGGCCATATCAATGACACGTTCCGTGTGGATGGCGATATCAGATATATTATCCAGCGATTGAACCGCAGCATTTTTATAAAGCCAATGCAGGTCATGGACAATATCACAGGCGTAACGACGTTTTTGAAGGAGAAAATCAAAAAAGCAGGCGGCGATGAATTGAGGGACACGCTTACGGTTATCCCAACCGAAGATGGGAAGACGTTATATGTGGACTGTTTTGGCGATTGCTGGCGCATGTACTATATGATAGAGGATGCTGTGAGCTATGACCAGGTGGAGTCGGAGAAGGATTTTTATGAGAGCGCCAAAGCCTTTGGCAATTTTTGCTATCTTTTGTCGGATTACCCAGCTAGGACGCTTCATGAGACGATTCCCGGCTTCCATGACACCAAGGCGCGGTATGAAGTTTTTCAGCGTGCGGTCGAGGCGGACGTCTGCGGCAGGGCAAAGGATGTCCAGCAGGAGATTGCATTTTTTGAGGAAAGAGAGGAAATTGCCGGTGTGCTGGGGAAGATGCAGGCTGAGGGCAAGCTCCCCTTACGCGTAACGCACAACGACACCAAGCTCAATAATATCATGATGGATAGTATAAGCGGCAAGGGTGTCTGTGTCATTGATTTGGACACGGTGATGCCTGGTCTTTCCGCCCATGATTTCGGGGATGCTATTCGCTATGGCGCCAGTACCGCGGCGGAGGATGAAGTGGATTTGTCCAAGGTGAATTTCGACATCCATCTCTTTGAGCTGTATGCGAAGGGGTTTTTAGAGGGCTGCCGGGGGAGCCTTACGGAAACGGAAATTGATATGCTTCCGATGGGGGCAAAGGTCATGACTTATGAGTGCGGGATGCGTTTCCTTACCGATTATTTGCAGGGGGATTCTTATTTTAAAATCCACAGGGAAGGGCATAACCTTGACCGCTGCCGTACCCAGATGAAGCTGGTGAAAGACATGGAAGCAAATTGGGAACAGATGGGGCGGATTGTGCGGCAGTGTGCAGGTTTAGAATAGCCAGGCGGGGCTGGCGCTGTCTGGAAGGTGAAAGTTTGTTATTGTTCACTCCGTTCACAGTAACATTCGCAAATCCATGTAAAATTCGCTTCGCGAATGGGATTTGCTCATACCTGAATCATTTTCTTACGGACTTTGCAGTAAATGCAAAGTCCTGTGTGAACAGTAACAAAAGTTTTACTAAAACGCATAGTAAATAAAATGTGCATTTACTAAAATGGATAAATGTGCTATACTTACCAGACAGGCAATGAATCAATGATGACGAGGAGGTAAAAAAGATGGCAATTTTAGTGACAGGCGGGGCAGGCTATATTGGGAGCCATACATGTATTGAGCTTATCCATGCGGGATATGAAGTGGTCGTAGTGGATAACCTGGTGAATTCCAGCGAGGAAGCGGTAAAGAGGGTAGAGAAGATTACCGGGGCGAAGGTTCCGTTTTATCAGGTGGATATCCTTGACGCCCAGGCGTTGGACAAGGTCTTTGAGGAAAAACAGATTGACAGCGTTATCCATTTTGCAGGGTTGAAGGCTGTGGGTGAGTCTGTGCAGAAGCCTTTGGAGTATTACCATAATAATATAACAGGGACTTTGATGTTATGTGACGTGATGCGTAAGCACGGCGTGAAGAACATTATCTTTTCTTCTTCGGCTACGGTATACGGCGACCCGGCAATCATCCCGATTACGGAGGAGTGCCCCAAAGGGCAGATTACGAACCCGTATGGGCAGACGAAGGGGATGTTAGAGCAGATCCTTACCGATTTCCATGTGGCGGACCCGGAGTGGAACGTAGTGCTCCTGCGTTATTTTAACCCCATTGGCGCGCATGAAAGCGGGATTATCGGGGAAGATCCTAAGGGGATTCCCAACAACCTTGTTCCTTATATCGCACAGGTTGCAGTCGGCAAGCTGAAATGCCTGGGCGTATTTGGGGATGATTATGACACTCCTGATGGCACAGGCGTGCGTGACTACATCCATGTGGTTGACCTGGCAAGAGGGCATGTGAAAGCATTAAAGAAAATAGAGGATAAATCTGGCGTGACAATCTACAACCTTGGGACTGGGAAAGGTTACAGCGTCCTGGATGTAGTGAAAGCATATGAGAAAGCATGCGGCAAGCCGATTCCTTATGAAATTAAGCCCAGGAGGGCGGGGGATATTGCGACATGCTACGCCGATGCCTCCAAGGCAAAAGAAGAACTGGGATGGGAAGCGGAGTATGATATTGACAGGATGTGTGCAGATTCCTGGAAATGGCAGAGCACGAACCCTGACGGTTACCGTAGTTAGTCAAATACCCAGCGGCAAGCGAGGCTGCTTGGCTCATTGCTCGAGGGGACAAAGAAAATGCCGCGGGGGCAAGATACTGCGGATAAAGAGGGAAACGCCGTGGAAGCATTTGTGTGCCACGGCGTTTCCTAATCTTCTCTGCTATATTGTCAAATCCGTCCGGCTGCCACAAGCTGTTTACGTTTTTTGATGTAGCGGATGGTGGCCTCCCTGGTGTGGGCGTCCGTCTTGTATTGCTTGAACGTGTCGCGGTCTACTTTGAGGCGCACGTCCATGGACTTCATCACATCAACGATATGCATACTTTTCTGGAAATTCCCTTCTGAAAAATCTATGCGCTGGTTGGTAGAGAACAGGACGACCACAGGCTGTGCATAATTGTTCTGGTTCTCTGAAATGACAATCCCTTTCTGGCCATTGGAAAATTCAACGCAGCGCCCGTCAGGAAGGATATGTATGCTCTGGGTCAGCGCCGTCACAAAGGGGGCGGGGTAGTGGTCTGTATGCTTGCGCAGGAACCGTACGGCGGCAAGCTCAGAAGCTGGCTCCCGGTCTAGGTGCATAGAAGTCATTTCGTCAAACATGCCCGCCGTATGCAGCACATGGGTGCCGTTCTTCCAGCGGATGTTTTTGGGCATGGGCGCAGAAGCGTTAAAGGGCAGGCGCGTCATCTGCCCTACGATTTTTAAGGTGAGTTCCGGGAATTTATAATCGTTATAATCCGGGTGGAGCATCTGGTAGCCTTTTTCCAGATAGCCGCGTACCATGCGGCGTTCGTCCGAGGATAGCTGGCTGTCTCCTTTTTCTAATATTTCTTCCGGCACTAACAGCCGCCCGACATCATACAGCAGTGCGGCGCAGATGATAGCAAACTGTTCCGGGTAAGCGTAGTTAAGCTTGTTTACCATTATGGAAGCGAGGATTGCCGTGTTCAGGCAGTGCTTGTAGACATAATCACCGTTGCTGCGCAGCGTCGCCGCAAAGTTGAGCTTATTCTCAGATTTACCGAATTTTCTAAGGACTTCCTGCGCCATCGGCTGGATGTTCTGCGGCTTCATGTTGTTCAAAAGCAGCGTCAAGTCGTCCTTTAGCCGGAAGGTGGAGACGGTAAGGAACCGCTCAAGCTCCACGTCCTCCTCGGAGAGAGGGGGGACCGGCTCAGCAGGCTCTAGGATATAAAGCCCCCACAGGCCGAATTTGCCAATGCTGGAAATACCCTGGGGCGTCAGGCGGGTGTCACGTTCGTAGAGCATGACGCCGTTTTTATTGTAGATGGGGCGTGCAAGGCGCATGCCTGGTTTCACCTGGTTAATTTTTACATATTGCACGAGAACACCTCCGTTATCATATCGAATCAAATCTGAGGGCAAATCACAAAACATATGTTCCCTTGCACACAGATATGGCATCGTCTATATTATGGTTATCGGATAAAACCTCTGGATTTTTTACTCTTCTTTGCAACCAAAAATGTTTTTTGGCGGGATATATAGTGAAGGCACAGGCGCTTGGGTGAAGGAATGGAGGAGAAGGAATGATGCAGGATAATCAGATTGTTACATTGTACTGGCAGCGGGATGAGCAGGCGATTCGGGAGACGGAGAGAAAATACAGGCCGTACCTTTATAAAATCGCTTACCAGATCCTTGCCGATTCGCGGGACAGCGAGGAGAGCGTGAATGACACTTACTTCAAAGCGTGGAATTCTATGCCGCCCCAAAAGCCGACGGTCCTGTCCACATACCTGGGCAGGATTGCCAGGCAGTCGTCCATTGATATTTTCCGCAGGAGGCATAGGAAGAAACGGTATTTTTCTGAGTATGCGCGGTCTTTGTCGGAACTTGAGGAAAGCGTCTCCGGCGGGGACGTCACGCAGCAGGAGGTTGACCTTTCCCTTCTCGCGGAAGCTATCAACACCTACCTTAGCCAATTGCCTTCACAAGCGCGCACAATGTTTGTGGGCAGGTACTATTATATGGATTCTGTCAGGGAGGTGGCATCATGCCATGGCATAAGCGTCTCAAAGGCCAAAAGCATGTTGTTCCGCACCCGTGCAGGGTTGAAAGCATTTTTAGAAAGGGAAGGGTTTGAAGTATGAGAGGAAAAGATATCAGCGACGCATTGGGCTTGCTGCCGGATGCGGTGATTCAAGAGACGGACGCCGTCCGTAAAAGGGAAAAGGGCGTAAGGGACAAGACAAGATGGATGGCAGCGGCGGCATGCCTGGCGCTGGCAATTGGCTTAGGGGCGTCATGCTGGCAATTTTTAGGGCGCGGCAGCGGCGAGCTTCCGATGCTCACGGTCGGCAGGGAATGGAACACAGGGGGAATGGGCATGTTTGCGTGTTTTGAGGCTTACGATTTTTCGGAGATTGTGGATGGCGACCCCTGGAATGAAGAGATGGAGATTTCCAAACTGCCGGTATTTAAGACGCCGCTGGATAGCCTGGAAGAGTATCCAAGGGGTGATTTCGCGCGGATGGAGGAGGTCTTGCGCGACGTCGCGGACAGGCTGGGCCTGGACGGGGAAACGCTGGAAGTGAAAAAGGACATTGGCACATGTTCTACCCCCCTTGTGGCGCAGCAGGGTGGCGTCAATATAGAAGTGTCACAGGATTTGTGCGTGGTCATCCATTTTGAACCGGCAGTTGAAATCCCGGAAAAATACTCTTTTGGCTACAATTCCTCTTATGAAGAGCTAGAAGAGGTAGCCAAATACTTGATAAAGGAGTATAATGCCCTTATGGGGATGGAAGAGCCCAAAGCAAGCATTGAGGGCGGCGATTACGATATTTTTGGCAAGCAGCATTATATTTTGCAATTTTATGATGGCAGCGGGGATGACATACAGCAGATGATCAGTTATAATTTTAACCGGGTAGAGTTTGCAAGCCATAAAAATAAACTGTGGCTGATTAGGATTGAGCATCCGGATTTGTCAAAGCTGGTGGGGAATTACCCGATTATATCAGCTAAGGAGGCAAAAGAGCGCCTGCTTAATGGGGACTACCTTTCTTCCGTGCCCTATGAGGCGGCAGGCCGGGAATACGTGAAGGGCGTGAAGCTCGGCTACCTGTACAAGCCGGATATCTGGGAAGAGTGTGGCATACCTTATTACCTGCCGTATTATACGTTTTATGTGGAACTCCCGGAGGAAGAGGGCGAGGACGGGAGGAAAGCGTATGGGATTTACTATGTGCCGGCGGTGGAAGGGAAATATCTCTCCCCACCTCAGAGAGAGGTGCGGTTTAATTGATTCCCGCGGGCTGCTTGATGCGGGGTATTTGGCTTCAGCAGGCAATGGCGGGGGATTTGGTTTACAGAGAAGACAAATATGGAACAAGCTGTTTTTGGAGGCAGATGAAAAATGAAGAGGACATGGATGGCAAGGCTTGCCGGATTTCTTATAGTATGCATGGTTTTCCCGATGGCAGCCTATGCGACGCAGGAAAAGATTGACAAGGTGCACGATGAGATTGAGGATTTGCAGCAGCATAAGCAGGAGGCGCAGCAGAAAGCGGAGAGCCTTTCTGAGGAGGCGGGCGGCTTAGAGGGCGACCTTGCCGCGTTCAACGATAAGCTGGCGAAGGTGACGGAAGAGCTGAACGTGACAGAGCAGCAGCTTGACGGCACCAGGAAGAGCCTCAAGGAGACTGGCAAGGCGCTCAAGGAGGCGCAGAAGGTGGAGAAGGGCCAGTATGAGGCGATGAAGAAGCGTATCCGTTTCTTGTATGAGATGGGCGGCGACGGGATTTTAGAAGTGCTGCTCAGCGCCGAGAGCTTTGCGGATTTTTTGAATAAAGCGGAGTATGTCGTCAATATCCAGGAATATGACCGGCATATGCTTGACCAATACCGGGAGACGAAGGAATTAATCGCGGGACAGAAGCAGGAGCTTGCCGAGCAGGAGGCTTCGCTTGCAGAACTCAAAGGGCAGCAGGAGGCCAAGCAGCAGGAGCTTGCTGAATTGGTGTCAGATACTTCGGAACATTTAAACGCCGCCAAAAAGCAGCTTGCGGTCGCGCAGGCCGACGTGGCAGGGTTCGCGGCCAAACTGGAAAAACAGAAAGCATATGAGGAGCAGTTAGAGGCGCAAAAAGCAGCGGAGGACGCCAAACGCTTAGAGGAAATCAAACGGCAGGAGGAAGAGGTCAAGCGCCAGAAGGAGCGGGAGGCGCATAAGCAGAGCAATGGCAGCGGTGGAAATAACGGGAACAGCGCAAACAGCGGGAGCAGCGGGAATAATGGGAACAGCGGGAGCAATGGCAGCGGCAATGCTTCGGACCTCGCAATGCTGGCAGCGCTAATCCAATGCGAGGCTGGCGGCGAGAGTTATGAAGGGAAGCTTGCTGTGGGCAGCGTGGTCATGAACCGGGTAAGCAGCTCTCATTTCCCCAATACAGTAGCAGGGGTTATTTACCAGGCGGGACAGTTTTCCCCGGTAGCCAGCGGCAGGTTCGCTTCCGTGCTGGCGGCAGGCGCGGAGGCAAGTTGTACGCAGGCGGCTGGAGAGGTCTTAGGCGGCAGGGTCACGATCGGCTGTCTCTATTTCAGGAGCAATAACGGCAGCATTTCCGGCACCGTTATCGGTGGCAATGTTTTCTATTAAATTCTTGCATTTTATGACGAAATGTGCTAGGATATTTTTATTGAGGGCTGAAAACATAGGAAACGCAATTCACAACAAGATGCGCACAGCCGTTTTAGCTAACGGCACGCATCGCAAAGCGTTGCCTGCCAAGTCGCAGGAAAGCATTGGAAAAATGCTTCGCATTTGCTTTCCAGCTATGTAACGGCACGCATCGCAATGTGATACCCGTGGCAGGTTCCAGCGAGCATGGGTATATCAAACTGGTTTTCCTTTTTTTTGGCAAAAGATTGTTAAAAAAATAACAGGCTTTAAATGCCAAAATGTACTACCAAGAACGTTTTCAGGGTCCAATCAGCCCGGCATCCCCGGGCGATACACAAAAAATATAAAGGAGACGAAGAGAATGGCAAAGAAAGTTGTTTTAGCAGGCGCATGCCGTACCGCAATCGGAACTATGGGTGGAGGATTGAGCACAACTCCGGCACCGGTGCTTGGATCTATCGTAATCAAAGAAGCGCTGAGCAGGGCTGGCGTACCGGCAGATAAGGTTGACCATGTATACATGGGTTGTGTTATTCAGGCAGGGTTAGGGCAGAACGTAGCCCGTCAGGCTTCCATCAAAGCAGGTATTCCGATTGAGACACCGGCAGTTACCGTGAACGTTGTATGTGGTTCCGGTCTTAACTGTGTGAACATGGCAGCACAGATGATTCAGGCAGGAGATGCCGACATCGTGGTTGCAGGCGGTATGGAGAATATGTCTATGGCTCCTTATGCAGCTATGCAGGGACGTTACGGTTACAGAATGAACAATGCCACATTGGTAGATACCATGGTAAACGATGCATTGTGGGATGCATTCAACCAGTACCATATGGGAATCACCGCTGAGAACGTTGCAGAGAAATGGGGATTGACAAGAGAGCAGTTAGATGAGTTTGCGGCAAGCTCACAGCAGAAATGTGAGAAAGCTATGGCAGACGGCAAGTTCAAAGATGAAATCGTTCCGGTAGAAGTAAAACAGAAGAAGAAAACAGTGATTGTGGATACAGACGAAGGCCCGCGCCCGGGAACAACAGCAGAGAGCATTGCAAAATTACGTCCTGCATTTAAGCCGGATGGAATCGTTACCGCAGCAAACGCTTCCGGTATCAACGACGGCGCAGCAGCAATCGTTGTTATGAGCGAAGAGAAAGCACAGGAGTTAGGCGTTAAGCCGATGGCGACTTTCGTTGCAGGCGCACTTGGCGGCGTAGATCCTTCCATCATGGGTGTTGGACCTGTAGCTTCCACCAAGAAAGTATTTGAGAAAACCGGCCTTACGATCGGCGATATGGACCTTGTTGAGGCAAACGAGGCATTTGCAGCACAGTCCTTAGCAGTTGCACACGACCTTGAGTTCGATATGAGCAAGGTTAATGTAAACGGCGGAGCAATTGCGCTCGGACATCCTGTTGGGGCCAGCGGATGCCGTATCTTGGTTACATTGCTCCATGAGATGGCAAGGAGAGATGCTAAGAAGGGCCTGGCTACGCTGTGTATCGGCGGCGGTATGGGATGCTCTACCATCGTAGAAAGAGACTAATAAGAAAATGATAGGCGCGCGTAGTTTATTGGCTGCAATAGCAGCCCCGCGCGTCTTTCGGATAATGCAGGCGGCGTTTTGGATTATGGTATAATTTAAGGAGGATAATCATGAAAGTAGGAGTTATTGGCGCAGGGACCATGGGTTCTGGAATTGCACAGGCATTTGCACAGACAGAAGGCTATGAAGTATGTTTATGTGATATTAACGATGAATTTGCAGCAAACGGCAAGAATAAGATTGCCAAAGGGTTTGAGAAGAGAATTGCCAAAGGTAAAATGGAGCAGGCGGCAGCAGACGCCATCCTTGCTAAGATTACCACAGGCACCAAAGAAATCTGCGGCGACTGCGATTTAATCGTAGAGGCAGCTTTGGAAGTTATGGACGTTAAGAAACAGACATTCAAAGAGCTTCAGGATATCGTTAAGAAAGATTGTATGTTCGCAACAAACACATCTTCCCTTTCCATCACAGAGATTGGCGCAGGGCTTGACAGACCGGTGATCGGCATGCATTTCTTCAACCCAGCCCCTGTTATGAAATTGATCGAGGTTATCAAGGGTGAGAACACACCGGACGAGATGAAAGATAAGATCGTTGCTATTTCCAAGGAAATCGGCAAGACCCCGGTAGAAGTAAATGAGGCGGCAGGCTTTGTTGTAAACAGGATCTTAATCCCGATGATTAACGAAGCAGTAGGCATCTATGCAGACGGCGTTGCATCTGTAGAAGGCATTGACACAGCTATGAAGTTAGGCGCTAACCATCCGATGGGGCCGCTTGCTTTGGGCGACTTAGTTGGGCTGGATATCTGCCTGGCAATCATGAACGTGCTGTACGATGAGACAGGTGATCCCAAGTATCGCCCGCATCCATTGTTGAAGAAGATGGTCCGTGCCGGCAAGCTTGGCATGAAGACTGGAATCGGCTTCTACGATTACAGCAAATAAGAGACGTCATAAATCAATGATTGACAGTTCAGCGCCTATTTGCAATGACGGCTGGACTGAGAAAAAATTTAGAAAGTTTGGAGGAAAAATATCATGGATTTTTCTTTAGATAAGAAACATGAAATGGCGAGAACTCTTTTCAAAGAGTTTGCAGAAAATGAAGTTAAGCCTCTTGCGCAGGAAGTTGATGAGACTGAGAAATTCCCAAGAGGAACAGTAGAAAAGATGCAGAAGCTTGGATTCATGGGAATCCCCATTCCCAAGGAATATGGCGGGCAGGGCTGCGATCCCCTCACTTACATTATGTGCGTAGAGGAGTTATCCAAAGTTTGCGGCACCACAGGCGTTATCGTTTCGGCACATACTTCTCTGTGCTGCGACCCGATTATGACTTACGGTTCCGAAGAGCAGAAGCAGAAATACCTTGCACCGTTAGCTAAAGGTGAGAAGTTAGGCGCATTTGCCTTGACAGAGCCGGGCGCAGGTACAGACGCACAGGGCTGCCAGACCAAAGCGGTATTAGACGGCGAAGAGTGGGTATTGAACGGGTCTAAGTGCTTCATCACCAATGGTAAAGAAGCGGACATCTATATCGTTATCGCTGTAACAGATGTGAAAGTTGATGCAAGGGGCAGGAAGAAGAAATCCTTCTCCGCATTTATCGTAGAGAAAGACACTCCGGGATTCTCCTTTGGGACGAAAGAGAAGAAGATGGGTATCCGCGGTTCTGCTACATATGAATTGATCTTTGAGGATTGCAGAATTCCCAAAGACAATCTCTTAGGGCCGATGGGCAAAGGGTTCCCGATTGCTATGCACACGCTTGACGGCGGACGTATCGGTATCGCAGCCCAGGCGCTTGGCATCGCAGAGGGCGCATTGGATGCAACGATCGCTTACACCAAGGAGAGAAAACAGTTCGGACGTTCCATCGCAGCTCAGCAGAACACCCAGTTCCAGCTTGCTGATATGGCAGCTAAGGTTGAAGCTGCCCAGATGCTGGTATACAAAGCTGCTATGGCAAAAGCAACGCAGAAAGTTTATTCTGTAGAGGCAGCTAAGGCTAAATTATTTGCAGCCGAAGTCGCTATGGATGTGACTACCAGATGCGTACAGTTGTTCGGCGGCTATGGCTATATCCGTGAATATGACGTAGAGCGTATGATGCGTGACGCTAAGATTACAGAAATCTATGAAGGAACTTCAGAAGTTCAGCGTATGGTTATTTCCGGCGCATTGTTGAAATAGCCGAGAATAAGCAAAGCATTTTCGAGGTTTTGCTTATAGGCGCGGTTCGTTAATAAAAATAAAACATAAGGAGTGAATTACCGTGAAAATCGTTGTATGTATAAAGCAGGTACCAGATACCAAAGGCGGAGTAAAATTCAATCCAGACGGTACTCTGGACAGAGGTGCAATGCTTACCATTATGAACCCGGACGATAAAGCCGGACTGGAAGCGGCATTGAGATTAAAAGAACAGTATGGCGCAGAAGTTACTGTACTTACCATGGGGCTTCCGAAAGCAGATGAAGTGCTTCGTGAGGCAATGGCAATGGGCGCAGACAAGGGTATCCTTGTGACAGACCGCGTATTGGGCGGAGCTGATACTTGGGCTACTTCCACAACCATTGCAGGGGCAATCCGCAATTTGGAATATGATTTAATTATTACCGGACGTCAGGCAATTGACGGCGATACCGCACAGGTAGGGCCGCAGATTTCTGAGCATCTGAATATTCCAGTTATTTCTTATGCACAGGATATCAAGATTGAGGGCGATTATGTAATCGTCCAGCGTCAGTATGAAGACAGATACCATGAAGTTAAGGCAAAAATGCCTTGCCTGATTACTGCTCTTTCTGAGTTAAATGAGCCGCGTTATATGACTCCAGGCGGAATCTTTGAGGCTTATGACAAAGAAGTGACTGTATGGGGCAGACCAGACCTCAAAGATGTAGATGACTCTGATCTTGGTTTGAAGGGTTCCCCGACTAAGATTGCAAAGGCATCCGATAAAGTGAAGAAGGGCGCTGGTGAGAAAGTTGTTCCCGATACACCGGAAGATGCAGTTGCTTATATCGTTGGCAAAATGAAAGAGAAACATGTAATCTAATAAAAGGAAAGTGGTGAAAATAATGGGTTTAGAAGCATATAAAGGAGTATATGTCTATGCACAGCAGGTAGATAACGAATTAAGCGGAATTGCTTTTGAGCTGCTTGGCAAGGCAAAAGACTTAGCAAAAGATTTAGGTACTGACGTAACGGCCGTATTGATTGGCTCTGATGTAAAGGGCTTGGCGGATCAGTTGGCGGAGTATGGCGCAGACAAAGTAATCGTAGTGGATGATCCAGAGTTGAAAGAATACAGGACGGAGCCGTATACACATGCGCTGGCATCTGTGATCAATGAGTACAAACCGGAAATCATGTTGGTAGGGGCTACGGCTATCGGACGTGATTTAGGGCCTCGTGTTTCCGCGAGGGTAAAAACTGGCCTGACAGCAGACTGTACGGTATTGGAGATCGGTGACTTCCCGCTCAATCCGGTTCCTGGCAAAGAAGACGAGCAGAAGCATAACCAGCTTTTGATGACGCGTCCGGCATTTGGCGGTAACACCATCGCAACGATTGCCTGCCCGGATAACCGTCCGCAGATGGCAACCGTACGTCCTGGCGTTATGCAGAAGATTGACCCCATCAAGGGCGCAAAGGCAAACGTTATTGAGTATAATCCAGGCTTTACCCCGGATGACAAATATGTTGAAATCTTAAATATCGTGAAGGCTGTCAAAGAGACAGAGGATATCATGGAAGCAAAGATTCTGGTATCTGGCGGCCGTGGCGTGGGAAGCGCAGAGAACTTCCAGATGCTGAAGGATTTGGCAGCAGTGCTCGGTGGAACCGTAAGCTGCTCCCGTGCAGTTGTTGAGAATGGCTGGCTGCCGCAGGATTTACAGGTAGGGCAGACTGGTAAGACCGTACGCCCGAACGTATATTTTGCAATCGGTATCTCCGGCGCAATCCAGCACGTTGCAGGTATGGAAGAGGCTGACATCATCGTTGCCATCAATAAGGATGAGGATGCTCCTATCTTTGATGTAGCTGATTACGGCGTTGTTGGAGATTTGAATAAGATTGTTCCGGCTCTCACAGAAGCTTTGAAAGCGGAGATGGCTGAATAAGAACTGATTAGAGTAATAAAACTTTAATCAGAGAGTATAAAAAAGTACCTTTTCTCTGAAAATAGGGAAAAGGTACTTTTTTGGGCATGGGGAAGAAAGGGATATTCATGGAAAAAAATAAGAAAATTGACACCGTCTATCTGGTGGAGATGGCGCTTCTGATGGCAATTATTTTGATTATGGCATTCACGCCGATTGGTTATATACGGACGTTGGGCCTTGAAATCACCCTGATTGTAGTGCCGGTGGCAGTGGGGGCGGTGACCTTAGGACCGACGGCAGGCGCCGTCTTGGGCGCAGTGTTTGGCATTACCAGCTTTATCCAGTGCTTTGGCATGAGCCCTATTGGGGCGGTGCTCCTTAGCATCAATCCGGTTTTTACATTTATTGTCTGCGTTTTATCAAGGATTCTTATGGGTTGGCTGACAGGCCTTATATATCAGGCGCTGCAAAAGGGCGCTTCGCTAAAAAAGTTCTCTGCGGCAGTGGCGAACCTTTGCTGCCCCTTATTGAATACATTGTTTTTTATGGGGACGCTGACGCTCTTTTTTTACCAGACTGAATATATACAGGAAATAGCCAAAGGCATGGGGGCTGGGAATCCTTTTGTCTTTGTGATGCTGTTCGTAGGCGTCAACGGCATTGTGGAAGCGGCGGCGTGTTTTGTGGCAGGCACCGCCATTTCCCAGGCGTTAAAAAAGGTTGTGAAACGTTAATGGCAGAAGTTCCGCAGAGAGGAGTTGTATTTTTTTCCGGAACATGATAAACTTTTGGTATTGATAAAGAAAAGAGGAGGATACTATGAGTAAGAAACCTACCGTATTGATGATTTTAGATGGATTTGGCTTGAACGATAAGCATGAGGCGAACGCAGTATATGAAGCAAATACTCCGAATATTGATGGGCTGATGAAGGATTATCCTTTCGTCAGGGGCAATGCCAGCGGGCTTGCTGTCGGGCTTCCCGATGGCCAGATGGGCAATTCTGAGGTAGGGCACCTGAACATGGGCGCTGGCAGGATTGTTTACCAGGAGCTTACAAGGATCACGAAGGAGATAGAGGACGGCAGCTTTTTTAAGAATGAAGCACTGCTGGCAGGGATGAAGAACGCCAAGGATAACAACTCCGCCCTGCATATGTACGGGCTGTTGTCAGACGGCGGCGTGCACAGCCATATTACGCATCTGTACGGCTTGCTGGAGATGGCAAAACGGGAAGGGATTGAGAAGGTATATGTGCACTGCTTCCTGGACGGGCGTGACACGGCGCCTACTTCCGGCAAAGGATTTATGGAAGAACTGGAAGCAAAGATGAAAGAAATCGGCGTGGGCGAGATTGCCACGGTTTCTGGCCGTTATTATGCGATGGACCGCGATAACCGCTGGGACCGTGTGGAGAAAGCTTACCATGCGATTGCGCTGGGCGATGGGAAGCGTGTAGATAACGCGGTGGAGGCAGTGGCGGCTTCCTACGCTGAAGACGTGACGGACGAGTTTGTGGTCCCCACTGTGGTAGAGAAGGATGGCAAACCGCTTGCCACGATCAATGACAACGATACCATTATCTTCTTCAATTTCCGTCCGGACCGTGCAAGGGAAATTTCCAGGACATTCTGTATGGACGAGTTTGATGGGTTTGAGCGGGGAGCAAGGAAGAAAGTGACTTATGTGTGCTTTACGGAGTACGATGTGACAATCCCTAACAAATTGATTGCGTTCCATAAGGTTGAGCTTGACAATACCTTTGGGCAGTTTTTGGCTGACCATGGCAAGACACAGGCGAGGATTGCAGAGACGGAGAAGTATGCGCATGTAACATTTTTCTTTAACGGCGGCGTGGAAGAGCCGAACGCGGGAGAAGAACGTATTCTGGTGAATTCCCCCAAGGTGGCGACTTATGACCTGAAGCCGGAAATGAGCGCCTATGAGGTATGCGATAAACTGGTGGAGGCGATTAAATCAGATAAGTATGATGTGATTATCATCAATTTTGCCAACCCGGACATGGTAGGGCATACCGGCGTGGAGACTGCGGCAATCAAGGCGGTGGAAGCAGTGGATGAATGTGTGGGCAAGGCAGTGGCAGCTTTGAAGGAAGTGGATGGGACCATGTTCCTGTGTGCAGACCATGGCAATGCGGAGCAGCTTATTGACTACGATACGAAAGAGAGCTTTACGGCCCACACGACAAATCCGGTTCCCTTTATCCTGATTAATTATGATGACAATTATACGCTCAGGGAGGGTGGCTGCCTGGCTGATATCGTGCCTACGCTTATTGAGATTATGGGCATGGACCAGCCGGCTGAGATGACAGGGAAATCCTTGTTGGTAAAACGTTAAAAAATATGTAAAAGTACATGTCTAGGGGGATGGAGGACCATTCCCCGGGCGTGTGCGCTTGCTTTATCATAAGATAAAAGTAAAATCAGCGCTCGCACAAGAGATATCTGTTGCTTCGCAATTGTGCCCGGCGCGTCAAAAATTTGCCGTTTCGTATAATATAAATCTTAAAAAGGAACAATATAGTTATGGAAAACATATCGAATGGTTTCCAGGAAAAAGATGTTTTTTTGGAAAACCGACAGATGGATAAGAGGACAGGATATTTGTCTGTTGTCCTTCCGGTTTATAATGAGGAAAAGAACATAGAGTATGCTTATCAAGCAATACGGGATGTTCTGCAAAAGGAACATATTGATTTTGAATTGGTGTATGTGGATGACGGGTCGCGGGACGCAAGTTTTGCAACCATACAGAGATTGGCAGGCCAAATGATTGAGGGAAGAATCCTTGGGCTGTCTTTTTCACGCAATTTTGGCAAAGAGGCGGCTATTTCTGCAGGATTGTCCCACGCTACAGGCGATGTCTGCGCGGTAATGGACTGCGATTTACAGCACCCTCCCGAAACTTTGGTTGAAATGTACCGTATGTGGCAGCAGGGCTTCGAGATTATTGAGGGCGTGAAGCGTTCCAGAGGAAAAGAGAATATACTTTACAAGGGATTTGCAGCGCTTTTCTACCAATTGATTAGCAAATCTACCGGCATTGATCTGTACCATTCTTCTGATTTCAAAATGTTAGACCGTACAGTCGTAGATGAATATGTCAAGCTACCGGAAAGGAACACATTTTTCCGGGCGCTTTCTTCCTGGCTGGGCTATCGAAGCGCCGTGGTGGAGTATGATGTGCAGGAACGCGTTTATGGCAGCACAAAGTGGTCTGTCCGCTCGCTTTTGCAGTATGCCATAAGAAACCTTGCCTCTTTCACGGCTGCGCCGATGCAGTTTATCACAGTGTCTGGCGTTATTTTTTTTGTATTTGCAGTCCTCTTGGGGTTTTGGTCGTTGTTCCAATGGGTATCGGGGAAATCCCTGGAAGGGTTTACAACCGTAATCCTTCTGCTGTTGATGATAGGGAGCCTTTTGATGATTAGCTTAGGGGTTATTGGATATTATCTGGCCAGGATTTATGACGAAATCAAAGGAAGGCCGCGGAGCATCGTGCGCGACATGGTAAGCTCAAGCAGGCCGGGGACAGAGGCAGGAGGAGAGGGAAAAGTGAAGTGAGTCGAAGGCTGATAGGGATCATTACAAATTTATGTGGAAACCAGACGATACGTTATATTTTTTTTGGCGGCTGCACCACCCTGGTTAATTTAGCCTCTTACGCTATTTTAAGGAAAATGGTGCATTGCCCGATTTTGTCGGCAAATATATTGTCCATCACCTTGTCGATTATATTTGCCTATTTTGTCAATGCCAGGTATGTATTCCATTCCCAGGCGGAAGGGCTGAAAGAAATATTAAAAGAATTCATGTCCTTCTTTACAGCCAGGCTTGGCACAATGGGGATTGAAGCTGGTGGCGTAATTGGGCTGGCGTGGCTGGGGATGCCTGATATGCTGGGGAAAGCCGTTACGCAGTTCTTGGTGTTGGTTTTGAACTATATTTTCAGTAAGTTTTTGGTATTCCGCAAGCAAAGGGAGCATTCTGGTGATATGTCAAGAGAAATTTGAAATAAAATATGAGTATTTTTTAGTATGATTTCTTAAAAAAAGGCGCACTTTACCAACATTCGTTTTAGATATTTTAAAACGAACGTTAGTTTGC
>CATLBW010000022.1 GCA_949879775.1 uncultured Lachnospiraceae bacterium | reverse complement strand
AACTTAATGACATTGGTTCACTCCGTTCACAGTAACATTCGCAAATCCATGTAAAATTCGCTTCGCGAATGGGATTTGCTCACACCTGAATCATTTTCTTACGGACTTTGCAGTAAATGCAAAGTCCCGTGTGAACAGTAACATGCTTTCAACTATAACCTTTAAAGAGCGGAATTTTTATGGAAAAGCAAGGGTTTCTGTGATAAACTTATATTTGTATTGAGTGTGAGATAAATATATTACAGGAAAATGGACATGCTTGCATGGATATTTGATGGGGCGAGAGTATGATTTAAGACAGTGTAGGTTAGGAGAAGGTGTTTATGGATAAAACGCAGGCAAAGGCCGGGGGATTGCAATTTATTTTTACAGAAAAAGATTTTTATCCCGATGTCCGGGCAGCCCAATGCACGAAAGAAAACCGGAAGTGGCTGGAAAATTTTGAACGAGACAGATATTATGCCCTGTACAGAATGGGGTTTGAGGAAAGGGAGAAGGATTTGACAGCTACGGGCAGTTATCTGTATCTGCTGTCCAATACGTATCTGAAAACGCTGACAAGCCTGCCGGAGCTGGAAATTGCCAGAGATCAGGTTGAGGTTGGACCGAAAGAGGAACAGGTAGAAAGTTTGCTACAAGCAGTGCCCTTTGCCATAGGTGCGGAATATATTACAGAGAAATGGATTCAAAATATTTTCCTCAAGCTGACGAAGGTATTTTCAAAAGAGATTGCGTCTTATGAAGGGACGGTTGAGCTGTACCTCACAGAGAAAAGCCAGCATCTGCATGTGCCGGAGCGCATATTTTTCCATCTGGTAGAGAATAAGGAGGAAGAATATCCGTTTGCTTTTCTTGCTACTTATGCCACGACCGGGGAGGATGGCAAGGTGAAGCATGTGCCGTTGAAATATGCTTTGACGGAATATAAAAATGAAAGGGATAAGCTTCTTACGCTCTTATCCTGCCTGAACCGTGCGGCGGAGGTATCGAAGCTGATAGCCGGGTTTATGGAGCGAGGAGAGATGTTCCATCCTCTGCGGTTGACGGCCAAAGAGGCTTATAGCTTTTTAAAAAATATAAAAAGTATTGAAGAAACTGGGATATTGTGCCGGATTCCCAATTGGTGGAAGAAGAAATCAGCCATGGTTTCCATGTCGGTAAGCCTTGGGGAAGAGAAGCCTTCCATGATGGGATTTGATACGTTGGTTTCCGTTCAGCCGAAACTGATGGTGGATGGGATGGAACTTTCAAGGGAGGATATCAGCCATCTTCTGGCACAGACGGAAGGGCTTGCTTTGCTGAAAGGAAAATGGGTTGAAGTAGACCACAAACGTCTTCAGCAGCTCCTTGCGCAGATGGAGGAAACACCAGGGGAAGTGACGCTTCTGGATGCCATGCAGATGGAGCTGGGCAAGCTGGAAGGGAAAGCAGACGTTGGACCAATTATTGCGAACGGTAAATGGCTTTCCGGATTGTTGGCGAATTTGCGGAAACCGGACAATATACGCAAAGCGGCCCTGCCGAAAAGTTTTCGAGCAACCCTCCGGCCTTACCAAAAGAGCGGTTATACCTGGCTCAACTATATGGACAAACTGGGGTTTGGGGCCTGTCTGGCAGACGACATGGGGCTGGGGAAGACTGTGCAGGTGCTTGCTTATCTGGAAAAATTGCGCAAAGCAAAGAAAAATGCCCGGGCGCTTCTGGTAATCCCAGCCTCCTTATTGAGGAATTGGCAGAAGGAAGCGGAGAAATTTTCTCCGGAAATGGATGTGCTGCTGCTCCATGGAAAGACGGCGTCGGCTCTGACGAAGATTTTTCTGGAACAGCAGGCATTCCTGACAATTACTACTTATGGGATGGTATCCCGAATCAAAGAATTACAGGATGTGGAATGGGAATGTGTGGTATTGGATGAAGCGCAGGCGATTAAAAACCCGGTTACGAAGCAGACCAGGGAAATTAAAAAATTGAAAGCCAGGATGCGTATTATTATGACTGGGACGCCAATAGAGAATGACCTCACAAACCTTTGGTCGCTGTTTGACTTCCTGAATAAAGGGCTTTTAGGAAGTTCCAAGGAATTCCATGAATACTGCAAGCAGTTAAATGAACATCCTGAAGGATATATGAAGCTAAAAACTATGGTATCCCCGTTTATGTTGCGGCGGGTGAAGACAGATAAGAGCATTATTTCAGACCTGCCGGAGAAGTTGGAGACGGTGGATTATGTTAACCTTACGAAGAAGCAGATTGTCTTGTACCGAAAAGTAGTATCAGATATGGAGCGGTTGATTGAGGAGACAGAAGGGATTAAACGCAGTGGCATAGTGCTTACAACTATCATGAAATTAAAGCAAATCTGTAATCATCCCGACCAGTATCTGGGTCAGTCTGCATATGCAAAAGAAGAGAGCGGCAAAATGCAGATGCTTAAAGAACTTTGTGAGACAATCTATGAGAAGCGTGAACGCGTTATCGTATTTACACAATTTAAAGAGATTACGGAATATCTGGCAAATTTCCTGAACATCATTTTCCATACAGATGGCTATGTCTTACATGGGGGGACGCCTGTGGCGAAACGGGGAAAGATTGTAGAGGCATTCCAGGGAGAGGATTATGTGCCGTTCCTTGTAGTTTCTGTAAAGGCCGGCGGGACAGGGCTGAACCTTACCAAAGCAAACCATGTTATCCATTTTGACCGTTGGTGGAACCCTGCCGTTGAGAATCAGGCGACAGACCGTGCGTACCGTATAGGGCAGAAGAAGAATGTCATGGTGCACAAGCTGGTCTGCGAGGGTACGATTGAAGAAAAGATTGACGCTATGATAGAATCCAAAAAGGAACTCGCAGAAAATGTCATCGGCTCAGGCGGTGAGAAATGGATTACGGAACTGAGCAATGACGAATTGCTGTCAATGCTGCGGCTGGAATTATGAACATAGAGAAGTGAGGATAGGACAGATGGGAAAATATTGGGACACAGGCTTTTACAGCCAGCCAAATGTATCTGAGCTGAAAAGGAATGCTGCGGCGAGCAGGAAAAAAGAGGAAAAAAAGGGAAATGTCCTGGAACCGGTAGTGGTACAGGGCAGGACGCTCGTGAAAAATTGGTGGGGCAAGGCGTGGTGCAGCAACTTAGAACAGTATGCGGATTATGAGAATCGTTTGGACAGAGGGAAACGTTATGTGAGGACAGGCGCGGTTCTGGACTTAAAGATAAAAAAGGGCAAAATCCTCGCCCGGGTACAGGGGACGCGGAAAGCCCCATATAAAATAGAAATCCGCATCAGCCCCCTTTCTGAGGAGAAATGCCAGAATATCATTGAAAAATGTGGAAAGAAGATGGAAAATATTGAGCAATTAATGTCTGGGAATTTTCCGGTGGATATGCAGGAACTGTTTCAGGGCAGGGATGGTTTTTTCCCAACGCCTAAAGAAATCAGTTTCCAATGTAGCTGCCCGGATTGGGCATTGATGTGCAAGCATGTTTCTGCTGTCCTTTATGGCGTAGGCGTTCGTCTGGATGAACAGCCGTTATTGTTCTTTGAACTGCGCGGCATTGACGTAGGACGTTTTATTGATGTGACCCTTGCCAATAAGGTAGAAGAGATGCTTGCCAATGAAGGAAAGCCCAGTGACAGGATTATAGATGAGGCAGATATCCGGGGTTTGTTCGGGGTGCTGTGAGGCGGGAGTGTGTGAAAAACAAGAAAAAAGACTTGATATTATAAAACATATGTTCTATAATTAGCCTAAAGGAGAGCTAATTATGGAAAAGGACCTTATTAAATTATATTTATGGTTTAGGCAAATCAAGCAAAAAGATGTATGGGTAGATGGTTTAATGATGGAGAATATGCGGCAGGGCAGAAAAGAAATCTTGTGGCATGTTTATTTCTATGGAAAGAAATCATTAGCAGCAGATAAAGTTTTTACAATAGATAGGTTGATGGAAGAAAAGGAGCTGCTTCAAAAGAGTAAAATGGTTGTTTTTAGAGGCAAGGGAGAATTTAAGCCTATTTTGTTAGAAAGGTTAAAATTGTTTTGTAAAAATATAAATAAATATGGATTAATTGTTGATAGCCTTTCTGATGAAGTATATTTTTTTCCTAAATTGGCTTATCAGGATGGATATTTGATAAAGGAGATATTTGCAGATAAATTTGAATGTAGTAAGGTTGATGTTTTGTGTGGCAGTATTTTAATTTGAAAGTTCACCGCTTTGGCGCAAAATTGCGTGAAAATGGGATCACGAAGTGACATCTAACGCTCACATTTTCTGCGCATCTGCCGGAGGCTTAAAATTAACCCCTTTCATTCATGGTTATACTAAGCATCGCGGGCATGGGGGGTTATGATAAAAGCTCAGCCTAAATGGATAGGCATAGATATTTATAAGGGCTAAAGGGGACATAGGAAAGATGGAGGTTGTGAAATGGGTTTTAAAGTGATATCCATGTTTTCGGGAGCCGGAGGGCTTGATATGGGATTCCATAATAAAGGATTTCAGATCCTTTGGGCAAATGATTTTAATAAAGATGCATGCGATACATATGATAAATGGGCAAATTACGATAAAGATGGGAACAGAAAACCTGAAAATGAATGTACAATTATTGAATGCGGCGATATTTCCAAATTGGATTTAACCAAAGTCTTGCCAGGCATTGAAGTAGATGTTGTATTGGGGGGATTTCCGTGCCAGGGGTTCTCGTTGGCAGGTCCAAGGCAAGTGGATGACTCGCGTAATGTGTTATACAGGCATTTTGTGGAAATGGTAAAGTTAAAAAGGCCTAAGGTTATTGTGGCGGAAAATGTAATCGGTATAAAAACACTTGGCAACGGGATAGTGTTTAAAAAGATTATAGAAGATTTTTCAGAGTTAGGGTATACCATGTCCGCACCTACTGTGAACGCTAAGAATTTTAGAGTTCCGCAAGATAGGATGCGGGTTATTTTTATAGGGATCAAGAATGAAATATGCCATGGGGGAGCTTTTATTTTTCCTTTTGGGGATACGAAGGTCGTTACGCTCAAAGAGGCTTTAAGCAATTTGGATGAAGTAAATATGGATGATGTATGCCAGGCGTCCTTTTCGTCAAGATATATGTCGCGTAACAGGAAGAGGGATTATAATGACGTGTCTTTTACAATTCCGGCAATGGCGAAACAGGTGCCTTTAAGCCCTGATTCGGAAGGCATGGAATTTAAGGATGTAGACAAGTTTGAGTTTATAGGAGTTAATAATAGAAGGTTAAGCTATAAAGAAGCAGCGGTAATCCAGACATTTCCGCCGGATATGGAATTTTGCGGAGATTTGGATAGTAAGTATAAGCAAATCGGGAATGCTGTTCCTGTGAGGCTGGCGGAGGCGATTGCAGAACAGGTTTATAAAATTTTGACAAAAGAAGACTTAGCGCCGTTGTTAAATATGGAAAATCCAGAAGCAGAAATAAAGGTTGACCGTCGGATTACAAATACAGTAATTACAGGAAAGGCTTTTGAATATGCGACATTAGTAGAGTTGTATAGAGAACTTAAGAATAACAATTGGGAGCCAGAAAGGGTTGATATAGTAAAAGATAAAAATTATAAGAATATTGAAAGGGCGTATCAGATGATAGAAGAGCTGAAGGAAGATCCTGATGAAGATAGGATGGAAATGATCCATTTAGAGACATCTTCGAATAGATATAATAGGGCAGCAAGGGCCGCGGTAAGATATCTTTGTAAAGTAGAGCCAATATTAAGAAGCAATGGCCCGGTTTATGGCGTGCTTAGGGCTATGCCGGATCGTGCGGGGATTAAAGGAGATGTCAGGGATATTGATTTTGCGATTTATCAGGATAAATTGCATACGCAACAGATAAGTGATATTGGGATAAGCTGCAAAAATAACCATGAGGCAGTTAAGCATCCAAGGATTACGGAAGACCCTGATTTTGCCAAGGAATGGACAAATGGCCTATTTCACTGTAGCCAGGAATTTTTGGATGGTATGAAGGAGATATTTCTAAAAATTGATGAATATGCGGGCAAATATGGGAAATGGTCATGCGTAGAAGAAAAAATGGATATATTTTATGCTCCTATTATCAAACTTTTTGTAAAAGAGATAAAAAAATTGGGAATGGCAGATAGGAATGACAGCATAGAGAAACAGAAAAATGTGAAAGTTTTTGCGCAGCTATTCTTTGAATATATGTTTGGCACACAGGATTTCTATAAATTTATTAAAGACGATTCTTCTGAATCAACAAAGGTATATCCATATAATATGCATGGCACATTGATGCGTCCGTATAAAGGAGATAAAAATAACCAGGCTGTTAAGATGGTTTCTATGCCGGAAGAGATCGTTGAAGTTCGGATAAAGCCCAATAGCAAAACAACAATGGAGATTTATTTTGACAAATGGATTATCTCCATGAGGCTGCATAATGCAGATACGAAAATAACTAGGACCTCATTAAAATTTGACGTGCAGATTAAAGCCCAGCCCAGAAAAGTTATGGGAAATATTTTGTCATGGGATTAGGAAGTGTTATAATAACTTGCAAATGCCATAATCGTTTTGTGGGTTGGATGGGGAGGTTATTTCAATAATCAAGTCTGGCGCCCCATTGCAGCCTTTTTCGTCTAATTTGGACGGATCACAAATTACAGAAATATCCGGTTCCAGATAATTAATGTCATCGTTGTTTAAGAATACAGCGAATGGGGCGGCATATACTTCACATTTTCCGTTCTTTTTTCGGATGTAATTGTAGATTTCGGCATATAAGCAGCCAGATATCTTTTGATGGCTCCGGTTTGGCGGAGCCATATCATAGATTTTTCCATCAATCAATTCTGCCCTCTTTCCTTCTGGAAGGGCGTAGATATCTTCGATAGTATAAAGTATTTTCTGTGCGAATGCCATAGGATATCCTTGCTTTCAGACTTAACCGCATACGGATGGATCTTGCAGTTATTTTATGCTTTCACCACTTTAATTGTTTGGTTGCTCCTATCACTCAGCCCTTCCACAGTCAGCCCCAGTTTTTGGCATTGGTCGACAATGCCGATTATTTTGCCAGTAAGGATCTCTCCAGGTGCAATCAGCGGGATTCCCGGCGGATAGAGGTAGATAAATTCCTGGCTGATATGCCCGGTAGAGGCTTTTAGGGAAAGCGGCTCCGCAGGCTGTTCCATTGCAAGTGCGATAGGCATTTGCGGCTTGGGCGGCTGGTAAATGTCATTGCTTGTCAAATGTCCCGGTTGTTTTGTTGAGCGGGAACCGAGGATTACCGGTCCGGTTGCAGCGCGGGGAGGCGCTAATGAAATTTCATTGTCAATCTCCCTTAGCCCATGCAAAAGCCGTGCCAGGCCTTCCGGCGTATCCATCAGGCTTGACAGGGCGGTAACATAATGCCCGGAGCACATTTCCAATTGCAGGTAATAATTATGCAGCAGTTTGCGGTATAGTTTTTGACCAGTCAGCGATGAATCCCCTACAGAAACCAGTATTTTGGATAGATCATGGTCAAAACAAACCTCGGGTGTGCAGGATTCTTTTTCAAATATCTTCAGATGCTTGAGGTTCCTGGCTTTTTTGTAGAAGCTTTTAAGCTCTGGCAGATATTTTGCCAACTGCTCATCCTTTTTTTCATTGAGGAAACGGATGCATTGTTCTATGGACGCCATCAACAGATAAGAAGGCGAGCTGGTCTGGTAAATGGAAATAAAATTTTCTAATGCATTCCTGTCAATGCGCTCGGAATTTACATGTAAAAGTGCAGTCTGCGTCAGGCAAGGCAGCGTTTTGTGTACGCTCTGTATCACTAAATCTGCGCCGCAGCCTATGGCGGATTCCGGGAACTCTTCAGAGAGTGTAAAATGTGCGCCGTGTGCCTCATCGACAATTAGCGGCAAATCATAGGCATGTACAATTTCTGCAATCGTTCGTATATCAGAAGTAACCCCATCGTATGTAGGGGAGGTGATATAGACAGCAGAAATTTGAGGTAAATCATCCAATGCCTGCGCTACGTGTGCTGGGGAAATAGAGCCGGAGATACCAAATTCTGTAGCAGATGGCAGAAGATAGACCGTTTCTAAGCCTCTCAGGTATACGGCATGGTATGCAGCCTTATGGCTGTTGCGGGCCATAAGGAGCGTGCCAAGCCGTGGCACAGCCGCGCTTATCGCGCTTAAAATGCCGGCAGTGCTGCCGTTTACTAGGAAGAATGTCTCCTTTGCCCCATAAAATTCAGCAGCCCGCTGCTGGGCTTCTTTTAAAATGCCATTCGCATGGTAAAGGTTGTCAAAACGGTCAATTTCCGTAATGTCTATGGAGTAAGGATTCGGAAATTCTATAGCGGAACGTTTATGTCCGGGCATATGGAACGGGTAACAGCCGCTTTTAGAATAGCTTTGCAGCCGTTCGTCCAAGAATGGGGAATCGTCCTGCCAACTGTATTTAATTTCAGACATGGTAGTCTCCTTTCAGAGATATTGATTTCTCAAATATATACTTTTTCTATTAATAAAAGTATATAAAAAAATGCACATAAACACAATGGGAAATATAAAAATGGCTTTTCATAATTTACAGGTATAAAAGTATTTAACATGGCATAAACTAATGTATGAAGCAGGAGAATGGAAAATATAAAAAGAAAATTAATGGAAAATTAATGAAGAAAGAATTTGACAATTCCTGTGATATAGAATATAATAAACTTCGTTAGCGCGGGATGGAGCAGTCTGGAAGCTCGTCGGGCTCATAACCCGAAGGTCGCAGGTTCAAATCCTGCTCCCGCAATTAAACAGCAGCGACCATGTGGTTGCTGCTATTTTTCGATATGATTAAAATAAATTATAGAAAGCAGAGTGGTTATGGTTTATCAGAATATTTTAGAAGCTATGGGAAATACACCGTTAATCCGCCTGAACCATATGGCGGAGCCTGAAAGCGCGCAGATTCTTGTAAAATTTGAGGGAATGAATTTTGGCGGATCTATTAAGACAAGGACGGCATACAATATGATTCGCGATGCGCAGGAACAGGGTTTAATAAAAGATGATACCATTATTGTAGAGCCAACCAGCGGGAATCAGGGGATTGGGCTTGCTTTGGTGGGTGCTGTGTATGGGTATGAGACGAAAATCATTATGCCGGATTCCGTCAGTGAAGAGCGGCGCAAGCTCGTAGAACATTATGGGGCAGAAGTCATTTTAATCCATGACGCTGGGAATATTGGCGCCTGCATAGAGGAGTGCTTGCAGACCGCGTTGCGTATGGCAAAGGAGGATTCCCGGGTATTTGTGCCTCAGCAGTTTGAAAACCCTGCCAATCCGGCTGTACATAAAATTCAGACAGGGTTGGAAATCTTAGAGCAGGCAGGTGGTCCCATTCATGGTTTTTGTTCCGGAATTGGCACAGGCGGGACGATTACTGGAGTGGGGGAGACCCTCAAAGAGAAAAATCCCGATATGGTAATCTGGGCGGTGGAGCCGGAACATGCGGCTATCCTTTCCGGGGGATCTATTGGAACGCATTTGCAGATGGGCATTGGCGATGGCCTGATCCCAGAAATTCTTAACCAGGATATTTATGATGACGTCTGTATAATTACTGATGATGAGGCTTTGGATACATCTAAGCTGCTTGCTTCCCGGGAAGGGATTATGTGCGGTATTTCCAGCGGGACAAATGTGGCGGCGGCAATTAAGCTGGCAAAGAAGCTTGGGAAGGGAAAAACAGTAGTTACGATATTGCCGGACACTGCAGAGCGGTATTTTTCCACGCCACTGTTTGAGGCATGAAGTCCGAAATTGGTTTTCAAATCAAATACCCACAGGGCGCTTAGCACGGTTGCTTGGCTCATTGCTCGCAGGAATAAAGAAATAGAATATTTTGTATTTAATTTAGGAAAAGTCTGCCAGCGTCCTGCCAATGTTATGCAGGAGGCTGGCTTTCCTTTTTATAGGTTAGCTAAACACGCTTCCTACGGCATACAGGCTTTCCGCTAAGTCTTCGCGGTAATCCAAATCCTGTGGGTTGAGGCTGTTGATGACACAGGCGAAGCTGTTCAAGCTGCCGGTGGCATGGATATATTTATTGTTGCCCAGGTAAAGCGCCACATGGCCAGGGAAATACAAAAGATCCGCGGGTTTTATCTGGGAGCGGGGGATTTCGTGCACCGGGTAACCGCTTTTGATGGCTGCGTCACGATAAATGAGGATTCCACACATAAAATAGCTCATAAACGTAAGTCCGGAACAGTCAATCCCTTCATGGGTCTTGCCGCCCCAACGGTACTGTGTGCCAAGATAAGATAGGGCATAATTGATGATAGACGAGCGCAGCTCTGTCTGGGATTCTTCTGGTGATTTGGAGGCAGCGAGGGCAATCGCTGGCACATATCCCATGGTATTGTCCGCCATTCTGATTTTCTGCCAGCCATCTTTCCTGCTGCCGCAGGGGATAACGACGCTGCCCATGAAAAGCGTGCTTACAATTGGGGCTTGTACTTTTGGAGATGCGAAAATATCTGTTAGCCGCTGGGTCAGGAGCAGCAAAGAGCCGGAACGGATATTCCACATGCCA
Source organism: uncultured Lachnospiraceae bacterium (assembly GCA_949879775.1). GTDB lineage: Bacteria > Bacillota > Clostridia > Lachnospirales > Lachnospiraceae > Petralouisia. Next base: position 21,396 of record CATLBW010000022.1, on the reverse strand, counting down.
TACTCCTGGTCACATATTTTATGTACATCGCTTTCTTTCAGCCATCCGCTGTAACCGTAATGCGTAGTGACTTTAAGGAAATTGTTACGGCTTTCAGTGATGGTGATTAACCAGCCGGATAGTAATTCATCAGAAACAGTTTGGCCGACAAGGCATTGGTTTCTCATAATGACGGTTTCATAAAGGGTTGCTTTGGGGGTGGTGACAATGGCTTGCTGCATGATAACTCCTCTCTATATGGCAATTTTAGTGCGCGCCATCTGTTAATTATAATAATTCCTGATAGAAATTCAGCACATTTTTGTGAAAAATCTGTGCGATTTCACTTGTGTGAAAGCCGCACTTTCGCAATTCATGATCTAATAATTCCATTTGGCTGCAATTTTCGAGTTCCAGGTTGTCGTCAATCCCGTCAAAGTCGGAACCGAGACCTATACAGTATATGCCGCCAATGTTTGAAATATGACAAATATGCTGCACAATATCTGTAATTTGGCTAAAAAAAATTTCTTGTTTGTTCGGCGAATCGGTAAGGAAGGGACCGTAGTAGTTGATGCCGATGACGCCGCCTTTTTCAGAAATCGCCCGAATCAAGTCGTTTGGCAGGTTCCTTTTGCGGGGGCAAAGCGCACGGGCATTGGAATGGCTGGCGCAAAAAGGTTTTGTGGCGAAGCGGCATACATCGCGGATGCCTTCATCCGACAAATGCGACACATCGGGGATGATGCCAAGCCGCTCCATTTCAGCAAGGAATTCGATGCCAAGCCTGGTAAGCCCTTTTTCCGGGCGCGAGTAAGCAGAGTGGTAAATATCTATAAGAGGCCTGGAATTAGCGCTGCCTTTGTGGGTAGAAAATGGTTTGACGAGATTTGTGAACGGCGCTGGCTCCGCTGGATATCCCAGGCTGTTGGGGTAATTCCAGGTGAATGTCATCATGCGGATTCCCAGGCCATAGATTTCCTGTAAGCGTTTGAGGCTGCCGCCGCACACCTCCCCCTCTTCCAGTGTCAGGAGGGCGGACATTTTTCCCTGCCTTTCGTTTGCAAGGATATCCGAATAGGATGCAGCAGGGGCAATCAAATCTGTATTTTGGGATATTTCCTTACGGAAAACGGCAAGCTGTCCAAGGAATGTCTCATAAGGTGCAGCAGTTTCGCTTAAATCAATATAGAGGGCGAAATTCTGTAAAAGGTAAGAGGCGGTTTTCATCTTTGTAAGGTCGACTTGGTAGGGGTTTTGCCGAAGGTTTGCCTCCTGCTGTTGATTATCATGATAGATGCGGGAGATTGTATCACAGTGCATGTCAATTATTTTCATGGAATGCCTCCTAATTAAACAAGGTTGTGTCCATAGTTATGAAACATTTCATGGAAATAGTCCTGTTTGGGAAAAATATAAGGAACTGTTACATACGAAAAATACTACTTGAAATACTCCTATGGAAGTATGGATAATCGGCAATCTGCCTGATATAAAATGAAAAGGAACAATTTTTTGGAGGCAAATAGATATTACAATCGTTATAAAGATTGTAAGAATATTGTAAGATAATCTTATAAGTTCTTTAAGAAATCTGCCGTAAAATTAAAGCAGCAAAATTATAGAATCTGTGTCAGGCTCATTTCAAAAATGTTTTATCAGGATGGAATGGCGGAAAGGGAGGAAAGCATTGGATAGTTTAATCAGTGTGCGGGATATGTGCAAAATATATAATCCCGGGGAAAATGAAGTCCGTGCATTGGATCATGTGGATTTAGAAATCAAGAAAGGTGAATTTGTGGCAATTATCGGTCATTCCGGTTCCGGGAAATCTACATTAATGAACATGCTGGGCTGTCTGGATGTGCCGACGTCTGGAGCATATTATCTGAGCGGCAGGGATGTTTCTGCCCTGAAAGATAATCAATTATCGGAAATCCGCAATCAGGAGATTGGCTTTATTTTTCAGGGTTTCAACCTGATTGCTAATCTCACGGCTTTGGAAAATGTCGAATTGCCCCTGATTTATCGAGGGATTGGCAGGGGGCAGCGGCATAAGTTGGCAAAGGAAGCGTTAATCCAAGTTGGGCTTCAAAAGCGTATGGAACACAAACCGTCGGAGATGTCCGGCGGGCAGCAGCAGAGAGTTGCCATTGCCCGGGCGATTGCCGCACAGCCGCCGGTAATTTTGGCAGATGAGCCTACCGGTAATCTTGACTCAGCCTCTACGCAGGAGATTATGGAGATTTTAAAAGGGCTGCATGAAGCAGGGCACAGTGTAATTTTAATTACGCATGATAATGAGATTGCAGAACAGGCAAAGCGGGTCGTCCGTATCCTTGATGGCAAGATTGTGGAAGACTATGTCAATACATAGGAAAATGGCATGTGGTAAGCGCCATCTTATATAGTGAACCTAAAATAAGCAGATAGAAAGGCAGGAGGCATTGGCGATGAAGAAGAAAAAAATATGGAAGATTGTAATACCTGCGGCAATTGTGTTGTTGATAATTGTGATAGTGACGATAAATAATGCAGCAAAAGCCGGACAGCAGATTGCCCAGGAAATGACAGTGGAAGGTATTTCTGTGGAAAAAGGGGATGTATCAGAATTTGTAGAGACGAATGGCACAGTTATCAGCGGAGAGCAGAAGACGATATTTTCCCCGGTAAATGCGAGTGTGGAAACGGCAGAGTTTACGGTTGGCCAGCTTGTTAAGGCAGGAGAGCAGCTTGTAACTTTCAACCTCAAGGATTTAGAACAGCAGAACCAGAAAGCAGAGCTGACTGTGAAGGCGGGTGAGTTGGGTTATCAAGACAGTGTGAACCAATCGAACAAGGCTGCCAGCAGGCAGGCACAGGCAAGGAATAAAGCCGCGCAATTACAGGCGCAGGTGAACGCGAAAGAGCAGGAGGTGGCGAACCTTACCAATGCCCTTGCTGGGGAAGCCAGTGCGCAGGAATCCGCCCGCCAACAGGAGGAAAATAATAAAAAAGAGCAGGTTTCCAAATTACAGGAACAATTAAAGGCTGCAAAGGCCGAAGCTGAATTATCGAAAAAAGCATATGATAAGGCTTTGACAGACCAGCAGACGGCGCAGGTAAATTTTGATGCGGCTGCAGCAGCGGCAGAAAGCGATCCTCAGAAATTGGATGATGCAAGAGAAACGTTAAATGATGCAAATAAAGAGTTGGCTGACGCAAAGAGCGCTAACGAGAAATATCAGCAGGCGGCAGATGATTTGCAGCAGCAGATGGAATCCTTGCAGGGGACATTTGTTTCTTCAGGGACCGATTTGTCAGGCGAGTCGCCTTTGCAGCAGCGGCTTCAGACGGCGCAGGCAGAATTGGCGGAGCTGAAAGGGAACTTAGAGAGCCAAAAGGCGGTTGCAGAGGGAGACAGCGGTGCGATGAGCAGCGCGGCCAGGGAACAAATGCAGACAAATAACAACTTGGCGGAGTTAGAAAGCAAATCAATAGAAGAGCTGATTGCGGAAGGCAGGAAGGGAATCTCCGCAGAATTTGACGGCGTCATTTCTGATAAGCAGATTGTGGAGGGGGCTGCGGTTACTCAGGGAATGCAGCTTTTCACCCTCCAAAGCATTGAGGATGTAAACGTGGAGGTTACACTTTCTAAGAATGTTTACGCTAAGGTCAAGGAAGGCCAGAAAGCAGAGATTACGCTTGCTGGGCAGACTTATCAAGGGACGGTGAAGCAGATAAGCCGGATTGCAGTGAATGGAGCGGCAGGCACGAATCAAGCGGCGGTGGCGTCTGCTTCCATCATGGCGACAATACATATTGATAACCCGGACGACAATATCTTCCTGGGGGTAGATGCCAAAGTGAAAATTCAGGCTGCTGAGGCGAAAGATGTCCTTATCCTGCCCACAGAAGCGGTCAATATCGGGAAAGACGGCACATTTTGTTGGATTTGCAAAGATGGAATCCTCACAAAACGCAGCATCACCACAGGGGTAACCTCGGACGAATGTGCAGAAATCACACAGGGCATTGATGAGGGGGAAACGGTAATCCCTGACCCTGGCAACCATGAGGAGGGAGATCCTATAACCGTAATAGAGCCAACAGAAACAGAAGCAGTGCCAGGAAGCGATGAATCGTCAGGAGAAGAATCATCAGGAGGCGATGAATCGTCAGGAGAAGAATCGTCAGGAAGCGATGAATCGTCAGGGAATGGTGTAGTATCAGAAACATCATCAGCAGCAGAATAGCAGAGGTGCGCAGATGGGTAATATAATAGAATATGTCAAAATGGCATTTAAAAATATTAAGGCAAACAAGGGGCGTTCTTTCCTGACAATGTTGGGTATTATCATTGGCATTTCTTCTGTTATCATGGTAATGGCGGTGGGTGATGGGACTGCAAATGCCATGAATTCGGAGGTGGAAGACCTAGGGACAGGGCAGATTAGCGTTTATTGCAGCGATGACGCCATAAATGCAGAAGCCTGGATTACGCCGGAAGATGTTGCAGCTATTAAAGAAAGCATTACGGGCGTGGAGGGAGCGACGCCGCAAGATGGGACATCAGGGACAACTATTACGGGAAAGGGTGAATTTTCTGTCACGTTAAGCGGAGGGACAGAAGACTTACAGAAATCTTTGAATTTTAATATGAAGAGAGGTTCCTATTTTACGTCGGTTGATGTAGAGGAGGGAAACCGTGTCTGCGTTATTTCCAATAGTGACGCCAAACGGTTGTTTGGATCAGATGACGTAGTGGGCATGGATATCGAGGTGGATATCAATGGGATAAGCGGAAGTTACAGGATTGTGGGTGTTACGGAGCAAAAAGAAAATACCAGCTTTGTCAGCTATACTTATGAAGGGATGCCAGTGTCGATAGAGGTTCCTTATACTTCCTTTAATTATTTTGGCTGGGAGAGCGATTCTTTTTATTCGGTCATGGTGTTTTCAAACGACGAGGCAAGCGGTGAGGATGTGGCGCAGGATATCATCCATACATTAGAGACAAGGCATCAATGTGCCGGGGAGGAGTATTACCAGATTCAGAGCTTTCAGGATATGCTCGCTGAGCTTAATAGTATGCTGGCAATTGTTACTACGTTTATTTCATGTGTTGCGGCCATTTCCCTGGTGGTTGGCGGTATCGGCGTCATGAATATCATGCTCGTGTCCGTCACAGAGCGCACACGCGAGATTGGTATCCGTAAGTCCCTGGGGGCGAAGACCTCGTCTATCCTTATGCAGTTTTTAGCGGAAGCGGCGATACTTACGGTGTTAGGCGGGATTATCGGCATTTTCCTGGGGCTTTTAGGGGCTATGGGAGCTTGCAGCCTTATGAGCGCTTCTATGGGGAGCGTCATACATCCCGGCATCAAAGCCAGCACAATTCTGGGAGCAACGCTGTTTTCCTGCGGGATAGGTGTGTTTTTTGGCATTTATCCAGCGAGGAAGGCGGCAAAGCTGAGTCCGATTGAGGCTTTGAGGAGGAATTAAAATACTTTTAATATGGGGTTTTGAAAAAAGGCAGCAGAAATGGTAAAATAAGATATGGAAGAAGCAGGAGGGCATCCGCATGGAGCGTGAAAGGAAGAAAATAGCTGAATCGATGATAGAACATATTTACCAAGTGCGCCCAGAGCACTTAAATGCAGCGGGGCGTCTGTTCGGCGGTAAGCTGATGGAGTGGATTGACGAGATTGCCGGGTTGGTGGGCATGCGCCATTCTGGCGGCAATATTACCACAGCGTCTGTTGACAACCTGCGGTTTATCCGGGGAGCTTTCCAACACGATTTAGTGGTGTTGATTGCGAAGGTGACCTATGTGGGCAACACTTCAATGGAAGTGCGTGTCGATACTTATGTGGAAGATTTTAGCGGGACGCGCAAACCGATTAACCGTGCGTACCTGACGCTGGTTGCCGTGGATGACAAAGGCGTCCCCAGGAAGGTCCCGTCCATATTATTGGAGACGGAAAGCGAGAGGGCAGAATGGAAAGCTGCAGAGAAACGCAAAGAGCTGCGGGTTCAGCGCAAGAAGGAAGGGTTTTAAGAAGGAGATAAGGTGAAGGGACGCATAGACTGGAAATTCATTATCCCATTCCTGCTAGCTGTTGTTGTATTCCTGTTTGCCGCTGTTAAGCTGGGCATGCTGTTGTGGGAGTATTACAAGGGCAGTCAAGAATACAGGCAAATTGAAGAATCCGTTGTGTCTATTGAAGAGAAAGTGGATAGCGAGGAGGAAGTTGAAAAGGGATTTTTTGTGGATTTTGACAAGCTGAGGGAGATAAACCCGGACGTTGTGGGCTGGATTCGCATAGAGAAATTGGGCATCAGCTATCCGATTGTGCAGGGAGAAGATAATAATTTTTATTTGTCGCATACCTTTAATAAGGAAGAGAACAAATGCGGCAGTATTTTTATAGAAGCAGAAAACAGCGTTGATTTCAGTGATTGGAATACCTTTGTCTATGGGCATAATATGAAGGACAAGTCCATGTTTGCCAGGCTCAATGAGTTCCAGGAGGAAGAGACCCTCCGGGAAAATCCCTGGTTTTATATTTATACACCTAAGGGTACGCGGCGATACGAGATTTATTCCTGCCATATGGCGTCTATAGATGCGGGGGCGTTTCAGTATCAGTTTGACGAGGAGGGCGGGTATGCCAAATGGCAGGCAGACGTGAAAGGGCGGAGCCTTTATGATACAGGCGTGGAGCCAAACCCTACGCAGGGTACGGTGACTTTGATGACCTGTACGCCTGCGGGCAGCCAATATCGTTTTTTGGTACATGGGATATTGGCTGAATAAAGGAACCGACAGTAAAAATAAAAAGGAGGAATACTTATGGCGGAATTAAGCAGGGAAGAAAAAATTGAAAAATTTCTGGATATGGTAGAAAAATCGGATAATATTGTCTTTTTTGGAGGGGCCGGCGTGTCTACGGAAAGCGGGATTCCTGATTTCCGCAGTGTAGACGGCCTGTATAACCAGGAATATGATTATCCGCCGGAAACGATATTAAGCCACACGTTTTACCGCCGGAATACGGAAGAGTTCTATCGTTTTTACCGCAACAAAATGCTTTGCCTGACAGCGCAGCCCAATATGGCGCATAAGAAGCTTGCTGAATTGGAAGCGGCGGGAAAGGTAAAGGCGGTGGTGACCCAGAATATTGATGGGCTGCATCAGCTTGCGGGCAGCAAAAAAGTGTTGGAGCTGCACGGCAGCGTACACCGTAATTATTGCGAGTCCTGCCATCAGCTTTATGATGCGGAATATATGTTACATAGCAAAGGCGTCCCCCGTTGCGAGAAATGCGGTGGGAGCATTAAGCCGGATGTGGTGCTTTATGAGGAAGGGCTTGATAACCAGACAATCCAGGAAGCGGTTTATTATATCAGCAATGCAGACATGTTGATTATCGGCGGCACCTCGCTTGCCGTTTATCCGGCAGCCGGGCTGATCGATTACTACAGGGGCAATAAACTGGTTTTGGTAAATAAGTCTGCCACGCCCAGGGATGCAATTGCGAACCTTGTGCTTAAGGAAAGCATAGGGGAATTGTTTGGCAAGATAAATTTGTCTTAGGGATTATTTTAAATTCTCGTTGTGGAAGAAGGAGGAAAACTATGCCGGTTCCCTATGAAGTAGGAGATATTGTCCGTCTCAAAAAGCAGCACCCTTGCGGCAGCAGCGAGTGGGAAGTGCTGCGGGTAGGTGCAGATTTCCGCTTGAAATGCCTAGGATGCGGCCATCAGATTATGATAGCCCGCAGGTTGGTGGAAAAAAATACAAAGGAAATAAAGAAAAAGACAAACGGCAGCTAACAGGAAATTTTTTCCTGATGATTTGCCCATGAAAGAATGCTAAAATATAGGTATAGTAAATGACAAAAAAATTGTTGTTGGCTATAACAATTTGTGCAGGATGGTTACTATGGGCAAACGAAAGAGAAAAGTCAGAAGGATTTTGTATGTGGTAATTGGCATAGCTGGGATTTTCCTGGCTCTTTATTTCCTGTTGGTAAATTTTTTAGTCAGCGCGGCGTTGGTTCCATCTTTTATGAAACGCCTGGACGCATTTGCACGGATTACTGATGAGAGCTATGCGGCTCAGGTGCAGAGCTTGGATATCAGGGAAAATGGGAAAGCGGCGTTGGCTGAGACGAAAGAGTGGCTGGAAACAGCCGACAGGAGAAAACTATCCATACAAAGTGAGGATGGTTTTATGCTGGTTGCGGAGATGTTCCCGTTGGGGGCAGGCCGCCAAAAGGATGCGGGGCATAGCGCACAGGAAGATGCGGCAAAGGGGGCGGAAGATACAGGGAGCCACAGATGGGTTATCCTGCTTCATGGCTACACAGGCTGGAAGGAAGAATTGTACCCCCTTGCGTATTGGTATCAGGGGGAAGGCTACCATGTGCTGGCGCCGGACCTCAGATGCCAGGGAGAGAGCGAAGGGGACTTCATCGGTATGGGATGGACGGACCATTTTGACTGTATGCTTTGGATTCAATACATCCTTTCTCGGGATGGGAATGCTCAGATTGTCCTTCATGGGCAGTCTATGGGGGCGGCGACGGCGTTAATGGCGACAGGGGAAAGTACGCTGCCGGATAACGTCAAGGCGGTTGTTTCCGATTGTTCCTATACAGACGCTTATTCTATGTTTAGCGAGAAAATAGGGGAATGGTTCGGGCTGCCATCTTTTCCGCTTGTGGATTCTGCGTGCCTGGTCCTTAAGCTCCGCGGCGGGTATAATCTCAAAGACGCGTCAGCCCTTGACGCTGTGGCAAAGAGCAGCACGCCAACGCTGTTTATCCATGGAGAAGAGGACGCCATGATTTCCGTAGGGATGAGCCGGCAGTTGTATGCGGCAGCGGCAGGAGAAAAGGAATTGCTGATTGTAGAAAATGCCGGGCATGCGCAGTCGCAAGACAAAGCTCCTGATACATATTACGGGACAATCCGTAAATTTTTGGATGAAACGCTGGCAGAACATTAACAGAATGATAATACATAAGAATCCAGGCCGCTTTGCAATTTTTAGCGGGCCTGGTTTTTTATCTTATTAGAGAAGACCTTGTCACGCTAAAGCGTGAAAGTATCTTCCTATAAGATGAAAAATACCCATCATAAAAAAATTTACCATAAAATAGTATATGAAACATAAATCTTTACTATTTTCTATTTTTAGTCAAAATTATATAATTAATAAACTATATAGTTTTTGTAAAGGAGGATGTGAAATGAGAAATGGAAAGAAACTTTTCAACAGGCTGTTAGCCTCTGTCCTGTCTTTCTCGCTTGTGCTTGGCGGAATATCATTCCAGGGCATGACAGTAAGCGCAGAAGAGCAGGAACCGGCAGCGCAGGCAGAAGGGCAGGAGCCGGCAGTGCAGGCAGAGTCAGAAGAAGGGCTTATCCTGTACTATGACTTCGACCCGGGCGACAACAGCAAGGCGACGGTGGTAAGCAATAAGGCTGGGAATGCTGCTTTCAGCGCGACGCTGAAAAGGGACGACGGCGCTGTGGAAGGCACATATGCTTACCAGAATGTGGATATTTATGGAACAAAGGTGAAAGCGTTAGCCCTTAACACGACTAATGAAGAGGCAGGTCCTTACCTTCAGCTTCCAAACGGGATTTTTGATGACTGTGAATCGGCAACCATTAGCTTGTGGGTTAATCTGGCCACAGATAATAATGCGTACCGCTGTCCCTGGAGCTTCCAGAGGCTTGAAGATGGCGATACAGACCTGTACGCTGATACAGAAGCCTTTTTCATTTGGGCGGCAAGTTGGGAAGGGTATGGCAGCAGGGTATCGATCGGCAAGAATTACGATTCTTTGAAATCTATTGCCAATAGTGCTGTTATGGACACCAAGCGCTGGGTATTAACTACCGTGGTTATGAATGGCACAACCATGTCTTATTATGAGAATGGCAAGCTGATGGGGCAGGTTGATGCTGGCATGACTGTAAAAGACCTTGGCAGCACAAACAGGAACTTCCTTGGCAACAGCCCATATGAAGATGGGACAACGACAGGTTCTTTTGCAGAGTTTAAGATTTATAACAGGGCGTTGAGCGCAGAGGAAGTCGCAGCTATGTATAATCCCTCGGATGACGCTGTGATTGAAGCGGATAAGGCAGAGCTAAGCCTAGGTGATACCTCGGCAGTCACAGAGAACATGAAGCTTCCCTCAAAGGGGAACAATGGCTCTGATATTACCTGGAAAAGCGATAATAATGCAGTTGCAATTGGAAGCCTGGGTGCGGACGGTTATTATACGGCGGCTGTGACAAGGCCGGCGAGCGGCTCAGGGGACGCTAAGGTAAACCTGACGGCCAGCATTTCGTTTGGGACAGGCGCCCCTGCTACAAAAGCGTTCCAGGTGACTGTGCCTGAGCGTTACGCAGACGATAAGATAATTGAACTGGATAAGGAGTTTGTAGTAAAAGCCGTAGGCTCTTTGGATAGGATTTTTACGAAGACGTTCGCGCTTCCGGCAGTTGGTGAGTGGGGATCTGCCATAACCTGGGAATGGGAAGGCGCACAAGGCGTGATTGCCATTCCGGCGCAGGCAGATGAAAATGGTTATTATATCGCAGAGGTGAAACGGCCGGCGATGGGTTCTGCAGATGCGAAGGGCAAGCTGAAGGCAACCCTTTCTATGGGAGATAAAAAATCCACGGTAGAAATCAATGCGAACGTGTGGGCGTATCAGGGTGCGCCAGCCGTTACCAATAAAATTGACAGCATCAATGTGACGACCCTGGCAGGGCATAGCCCCTCCCTCCCCAATTACCTGAGCGTAACATATTCGGACAATAGCACAGGCAAGCTCAAGGTAACCTGGCCGACAGAGATAGATGCGAATTTGTATGCAGCAGCCGGGAATTTTACGGTTGAAGGGCAGGTAGAAGGCCGAACAGAAAAAGTAACGGCGAATGTTACGGTAGCAGCCGGGGACGATACGGCTCAGAAGATTGTATCCGGTAATTTTGATTTAGCTGATATTTCCCTGGATAAGATTGGGGAGAATGGATCTATCCTCACCCAGAACCGTGACAGGGACCTTGTATATCTGAAATTGCTGGATAACAAGCGTATGCTTTATGATTTCTATATGACGTTTGGGGAGAACGATAAGATCGCAAACGTATCTCCGTTAGGCGGCTGGGATGCCCCGACCGGTTTGCTCCGCGGGCATTCTACCGGACATTATATGTCTGCGCTGGCGCTTGCTTACGCGTCTACCAACGACAGTGAGATTAAGGGCAAATTGGATGAAATGGTCAGCGAGCTGCGCAGGCTGCAGAAGAAATCTAAGGGAGACGCGGCAGCGTTTAAGACCAAGGGCGTGCTGACGTCAACCTGGAGCACAAACCCAGATGAATGGGGCGAAGGGTTTATCAGTGCATATTCCCCGGACCAATTTGCTTTGTTGGAACAGTATACGCCGTATGGAAGCGCTGATTCAGGAATCTGGGCACCGTATTATACGCTGCATAAGCTGTTAGCAGGATTTTTGGATGCTTATAAGTACACAGGGAACCAGGAAGCATTAGAGGCGGCAAAAGCTCTTGGCAAATGGGCATACAACCGCTTAAGCGCATGCAGCCAGGCGCAGCTTACCAAGATGTGGGATATGTATATCGCAGGTGAGTTTGGCGGGTTCAATGAGTCCATGGCCCAGCTATATTTATACACTAACGATGAGGATTTCTTAAAAGGCGCGAAATTATTTGACAATAAGACGTTTTTCGACGCACTTGCAGCCAATGAAGATGGTATCCAGGGACGCCATGCGAACCAGCATATCCCTCAGATTATTGGTGCAATGGAGATGTATGAGGCCACGGTAGCCCAGGGAAGCCCGGATATGTACTATTATAATGTCGCAGAGAATTTCTGGCAGATGGTCGTTTCACGTTATGCGTATTCTACCGGAGGCGTAGGCACAGGTGAGAAATTTACTTCTCCTTACCAGCAGGCAGCGAACATAAGAGGGACGGAGAACTGTGAGACGTGTGCGGCTTACAATATGATGAAGCTGACGAAGATGCTCAATAACTATCACCCGGATGATGCAGAATATATGGACTACTATGAGCGGACGCTCTACAACCAGATTCTTGCATCCCAGACCCCGAATGTCACAGACTATATGCATAATGGGACTACATATATGCTCCCAATCGGACCAGGAAGCACAAGAGGCTATGGCGATGATTATCAATCATTTACCTGCTGCCATGGCACAGGGATGGAGAACCATGTGAAGTATCAGGAAGCAGCTTATGTGAAGACATCCAGCGACCTGTATGTGGGGCTTTATCTTCCTTCTACGCTTACATGGCAGGAAAAAGGCGTGAAGGTGGTACAGGAAACAGCTTTTCCGTCTCAGGCCACCAAATTGACGGTAAATGCTTTAAGCGGCAAGACACCCAGCACATTTAACCTGAAATTGCGTGTTCCGTACTGGGTAAAGAAAGGGTTTGTTGTAAAGGTTAATGGAAAAGAGCAGAAGCTTAGCGCAAAAGCAAGCTCTTATGTAACGCTCAAAGGAATCAAAGCGGGCGACGTGATTGATATAACAATGCCATGGACGGTTCATCTGGACAAAACACCGGATAAGCTTGACGGGATGGATGTGGCAAGTTTGATGTATGGTCCATTTGTTATGCCTGCAAGGAATAACAGCACAAACTGGCAGGTATTGGAATGGCCGGAGAATTTGAGCAATTATTTTGCGGTTTCTTCTAATGAAGACGGGTTCCCGGTCCTTGCGGCGGACGGCTATACCTTTATGCCGATGTTTGCCAAAGAATATGCAACGGAAGGCTATCACGCTTATGTAAAAGCAGCCATCACTCCAGAAGAAGGGGTAATAACGGCGCCGCCGGAGAAGGAAGATCCGCCACAGCCTGTCGTAACGAAGGCCGGGAAGCCAGCTTCGGTAAAAGCTGCATGGGCAGGCCAGTCCAGCAAAAATGTCAAGGTAACCTGGAAACAAGCCAAAAACGCCACCAAATACCTTGTGTACCGCTCCTACAAATCTAAGAGCGGATTTAAAAAGATTGGCGAAGTAAAGTACAATAAAAAGGGAAGTTATACTTTTACAGATAAAAAGGCGACGGCTGGTAAGAAAGTGTATTACAAAGTCGTTTCCTACAACGGCTCAGCCAAAGGGACGGAAAGCAGCGTTGTAAGCACATCTATCTTAAAGAAGCCGGCAAAAGTGAAAGCAACGGTAAAGAAATCCGGAAAGAAGAAAAACGTAACCATTTCCTTTGGCAAGGTAGCGAACGCCAGCGGCTATGAAATCTATCGTGCTACAAAGAAATCTGGAAAGTATAAGAAGGTTTCTTCCCTAAAATCAAAGGTAACAAAGAAAGTATTTAAGGGCGTAAAGAAAGGCACCTATTACTATAAAGTTAGGGCTTATCTGAAAACTGGCAGTAAGAAAACCTATACGTCCTTCTCTTCAATCAAGAGAGTAATCGTAAAATAGGATTAAGATACTGCATTTCGGCTATCAGTTGCATTATGGCTGGACCATGGCCTCCTTGAGGGCAGGCATGGGGGAAGGCATAATGTAGCTGATAGCTGTTTTTCATGCAATAGGAATTGCTTCGCAAGGTTTTTTCTTGTGTTTTTGGACAAAATGCTTGCAATGTGCGGGCGTTTGTGATAGTATATTAACTCGTGATATATTAATTTATCCTTGCTCCCGGCAGGAACCGGGGGCCCAAAGGCCATAAGGAGGTACAAGGCATGAACAAATATGAATTGGCGCTCATCGTTAATGCGAAGCTTGAGGATGAAGCGAGAGCCGAAGTTGTAGAAAAGACCAAGGGATACATTACACGTTTCGGCGGGACTATTACAGAAGTAGATGAGTGGGGCAAGAAGAGGTTAGCTTACGAGATTCAGAAGATGAGGGAAGGGTTCTATTACTTCATTAAGTTTGATGCAGAGCCAGATTGCCCGGCAGAGCTTGAAAAGCGTGTGCGTATCCAGGACAACGTGCTCCGTTTCTTATGCGTTAGGCAGGATGAGGCGTAATAGAAAGAGGAGATTAGATGAACAAAGTCATACTTATGGGCAGATTGACCAGAGATCCTGAAGTCCGCTATTCACAGGGAGAGCAGGCTACAGCGGTAGCAAGATATACTCTGGCAGTAGATAGAAGGTTCAGACGAGACAACGATCAGCAGACAGCGGATTTTATCAATTGTGTGGCGTTTGGGAGAAGCGGCGAGTTTGCAGAGAAGTATTTCCACAAGGGAATCAAGATCGCAATCACCGGAAGAATCCAGACAGGCAGCTATACCAACCAGGAAGGTCAGAAAGTTTACACCACGGATGTTGTAGTGGAGGAACAGGAATTTGCGGAGAGCAAGGCTGCAAGCGAGCAGTCGAGCGCAAGCTTCCAGCCAGGCGGCGGTTTTCAGCCGGCAGGAAGGCCTGAACCCAGCGCAGCAGTGGGGGACGGCTTTATGAATATTCCAGATGGCATTGACGAGGAATTACCGTTTAATTAGATTAGGAGGCAGAGAAAATGGCTTATAATAAGACAGAAAAAGGCGATGCTCCCATGAAGAGAAGGGGCGGCGTTCGCAGAAGGAAAAAAGTTTGCGTATTTTGCGGCAAGGACAATGTGATTGATTATAAAGACACAAATAAGCTCAAGAGGTATGTCTCTGAGAGGGGCAAGATTCTTCCCAGAAGGATTACCGGCAACTGTGCAAAGCACCAGAGGGCGCTGACGGTTGCGATTAAGAGGGCAAGGCATATCGCATTGATGCCATATGTTACAGACTAGTACGACAAAAATTAAGTGAAGATACCAATTACTTACTATTCGTTGTACGGATGTCTTGGATATCAAGTAGCATAAGAGCTGTTATAGCAGAAACCTGATATTATTTTGTAAAAGAAAAGAACCATTGGCTTGGCGGATGAACTATCTGCCGGACAATGGTTCTTTTTTATCTTATAGGATTAGGGTGTCAAAAGGTCTGAATTTCCCTTGCAGGCCAATTTCCTCAATCTTGCACCACAATATCTATCAACGATGCGCCGCATCGCCTCAAGATATTGTAGCACAATCTTGAAAAAATTTGCTCTGCAATGAAAATGGACCTTTTGACACCCTAACCCTTATAGGAAAGACCTTGCCACGGTAAAGCGTGAAAGTATCTTTCCTATAAGATAAAAAAGAATATGCACACTCGCACAAAAGGAAATATGTCGCTAAAGCGACTGTGCTCGGCGCAGCAAATCGTCCAAGGTCTACGCTTCGCTTCGGTCCGCGCTAAGCGGACATCCGCTGGATGTCCAGCGCCCTAATGAATGAGGGATTTAGGGAGCTGAAGCGGACTTGTCCGCTTTGTTCCCTTATAAATAAGAGTCGATTGCTTGTTTTAGGACTTCTGCGGCAGAAGTTTCTTTCGTACATTGCAGGTGGAAAAACGGAATTGTTTTGCGCAATTTTTCCACAAAGGACAGGTTTGTAAGAAGCATGTCTTCAGTCCAGGACGGCGTTATCAGACGCTGCATGGCGCGCAGGGTGATATCTTCATTTGTCAATGGAAGCAGGGCGTCTTTGGAGGCTTGTTTTAAAAATGTGATGCCCCCAAGTGGAACCGTCTTTGTTGTATAATGCCCGGAAGTGCCGCACCAGGGGATACCGTATACCATGGGTTTGCCGTCCACAATGCAAAGAAGGTTTAAATCACCATTTAATAACGGCGTCTGAAACTGCTGTTCCCAGAGCGAAGCATGGGTAGACTTTCCAGCGCCCGAAGGGCCGCTAAACAGCCAGGCTTTGCCCCGATATAAAATGGAAGCAGAGTGGATAGCGAATGCACCCATATTCTGTGCGCAGATTAGATAGGCAAAGCGTACTGCGTGGAAAATTTGTTCCGTTAATCCGTCGGCATGGGGCTGAGGGCAAAAAAGCACGGCTTGTTTGCCGTTTAAGGAGACATGCATTTCTGTAAGCCCATAACCATCGGGGTATAGGAAGAGATAGGAGGCGTCGTTCCTGCAAATAACCATCTCTTTGGTGCGGATTAGTATTTCTCCATTCACATGTGTGTCCGGAACAGACGGGATGATTTTAAAGATTAAGTCAGGCGTACCGTTTTCACAGGAAAAGCCTGAAAATGAGGGTGCAAACAGTTCCCTAGATCCCTGGCAGGCAATTGTGGCAGGGCCAATCCGCAGGAATAAGTCGGATGGCTTTGCAGTAAGCGTTTCGGGGGAGGCAAGAATGCCAGCCGCCTTTAGCTGGAAAAGGAAGAGGTCCACGTCTTCTTTTAATATGGGGATGTCCTTAGCGTCAGCCTCATAATGGGAGATTAAGCTTTCAAGGAGCGATGGTTTATCGGCTCCTTTTAATAATTCGTGGTAGAGCAGCAGCCCAGATTCATTTAAGCGGACGCTGCGCTTAAAATCAGCAATATTTTGTCCATATGGAAGGAGGTAAGGGACACCGGCGAGATTGTGGAGCCGATATCCTTTTTTTAGTTTCAACATAGGGAATCCTTTCTATAGTGGGGTATAATTATTATAGCATTTCCATAGGAAAAGCGCTATAATGGGATTATACTAAGAGAATAAAAACGATAATGGGAATAGAAGATGGGTTCGAAAGCAGATATTGAGCAGATATTGAGGGATGGAAATACGGTCCAGACTGTTATTGATGGTTATAGCATGTACCCAATGCTTGTGCCGGGAAGGGACAGCGTTATCATAGCACCGCTTGATCGTGAGCCTGAGCGGGGGGATATTGTGTTGTACCGCAGGGAGGGCAGTATTTTGGTGCTCCACCGGATTTGGCGCGTCAGGCCCGAAGGGCTTTACCTGGTAGGTGATAACCAGACGCAGGTTGAGGGACCGTTGCGGTTAGGACAGATAAGGGGCGTCTTAATCGGATTCATCCGCAAAGGGAAGTATGTCTCTTGCCGCAATTTACCTTATCGGGTATATGCTGTGATATGGCTGCGTCTGCGTCCTGTCCGTCATAAAGTGGCAGTCGCAGTCCATTTTATAAAAGTCTGCGGCAGACGGATATGCGGCAGGTAAGAACGTTTTAGGGAAAGCATCTGTGGGCAGGTTTGTTTTGTGGGGATATGTGCAGGCGCATATATGGCAGGGAATTGTTTTGGGGTGGAATCATTGGATGCCAGGTATAGGATTAGGAGAGCGGCAGGCAGTTATTGGCTGCTGGATATGGCGCAGTCAGGGGAAAACTATATAGAGCCGGTTGAGCTTAACGAAAGCGGGGCCAGGATTTGGGAATTAGCCAGCCAGGGGGCTGACGTTTTGGCAATCGCAGAAGAGTTGGCAGGGCAGTACGGAATGGACATAGAGACAGTGAAAGAGGATGTATTGCAGTTTCTTGCAGGTCTTGAGGCTGCAGGGGTATCAATAGGAGTTAAGTGAGGCAGACATGGAAGTATTATTGGTCGGCAGCGACAATGAATTGATGCGAACGATGATAAATAAGCTGAATAAGGAAGGACACCGTTGTTATGTGCTGACAGGAAATAAGAACCAGGTCGGTGTCTATAAAAATGCCTATGAGAAATATCGTTTTCCATATGAGAGCGATTGCCTTAAGGAGATTTTTGACAGTGTACGTCCTGATGTCACAATTTTCTTAGGAATATATGATTATAATTTTAACTGGAGCGATCCCAGAAAGGAATCTGTACGCTACCAGACTGCGCTGCAGAATGTCCTGACCTCCTTTTCCATGCTCAAAGGAGGGCGTTTTATTTATCTCTCCTCACAGGAGGTTTATTCCCAGTCTTATGCCAATAATATAGACGAGAGGGAAGAGACTTCGGCATACAGTTTCCGGAGCGTGGCGATTGTCCAGGGGGAAGACGTCTGCCGCAATTATAAGCAGATGATGGGGACGGACACAGTTATTTTGCGTTTGGACCATTTGTATATGATGCCGGAAAAAGGGATGGGCAGCAATCAGGAAGTCATTGGCTCCAATCCTTGTGCGAAAATGTGCGTGGAAGCAATCCAAACCGGTTATATCCAGGCGAATGCCAACAAAACTTTTTCCTTATTGTATATAAATGATGCTGTGGAAGCCATCTATAAGGCAGCGGCGGCGCCAAGCTTGAAGCGTGGGCTGTACCATGTCTCCTCCGGGGAAATTATCAACGAAATGGAATTGGCGCAAAAAATCCAAAAGGAGATGGGGCAGGAAGTCTCTATTATTGATAATACCGTAGGAAGCATGGTGCGTGTTGTCCTTGATAACAGCGCATTTTCTGAGGAGTTTGGGCTAAGCGTCTTCCATCATGTGGATGAGGTTGCAGCCAAGATGGCGAAATATATTAAGAAATATAGCGCCAATTTCATTAATCTGGAAGACGTCAGGGGGAATAGGAAGCGGGATTGGCGCCAAACGATGCGGGTTATCATTGATGCATTAGTCCCTTTCATCGAGAACCTTATTTGTTTTATTCCCTTTTTTATGTTAAATAACAGGGCGGTCGGCAGCCGCTATTTTGCTAATCTGGATTTCTATTTGCTGTATGTGTTGCTGTTTGCGATTGTGTATGGGCAGCAGCAGGCTACGTTTTCCGCTGTGCTTGCGGTAGGGGGTTATTGTTTCCGCCAGATGTATAACCGTTCCGGGCTTGAAGTGCTGCTTGATTATAATACATATGTCTGGATTGCACAGCTTTTTATCTTGGGGCTTGCAGTCGGGTATATGAAGGATCGCCTGCGGACAATACACAATGAAAATAAACATGAAGTACAGTATATGGTAAATCAGTTGGATGATATCCAGGATATCAATACCAGCAATGTCCGTATAAAAAATATGCTGGAAGTGCAGCTTGTGAACCAGAATGACAGTTTCGGCAAAATATATGAGATTACTTCCAGCCTGGATCAGTATGAGCCGTCCGAGGTATTGTTCTATGCCGCGGAAATCCTGGCGCGGCTGGTAGATAGCAAGGATGTGGCAATTTATACCATAGCGAACCGTTCCTATGCGCGCCTCTTTTCGGCAACATCATCGAAAGCACGGGAATTGGGGAATTCTATTGAGTATACGAAGATGGAGGATATGTACCGTTTGCTCAAGGAGAAACGGGTATATATTAATCGAGGCATGGACCCTCAGTATCCTTTGATGGCGGACGCTATCTATGCGGAGGATGAAATGCAGTTAATCCTTATGGTCTGGGGCATTCCCTGGGAGCGGATGACGCTCAGCCAGGCTAATATGCTTGTAATTATAGGTTACCTAATCCAGAATGCCGTGCTGCGCGCGAACCGTTACCTGGACGCCTTAGAACAGCAGCGTTACCTGCAAGGGACAAAGGTTTTGGAGGCAGACGCGTTTGAATCATTAGTGAAAGCTTATATAACGGCAAGGAACAAAGGCCTTACAGAGTGTACTATTTTAGAGATAGACTTAGAGGGCAAGAATTTAGAGCAATGCGGGAATGAGCTTGCGGGCCTTATGCGGCAAAGCGATTATATAGGAAAAATGTCGGATGGGCGGCTTTGTGCGCTCCTGTCCAACACCAGCAGCAAAGACGCGGATTTCGTTATCAAACGTTTTGGCAAAACCGGCTATAAAAGTGTGATTCGAGAGGATGTGGGGATATGACGGTAAAAGGGTTGATTTTTGTCAGTATCCTTTTGGTCAATGCCCTTGTGTCGGCGCTGTATCTCTTGTTTGGGCTGATGTATTGCGCGAAGTGTGAAAGGCAGGCGGCTGCAGGGCCGGATAAGGCAGGCGGCGACAAGGAAGAGATATACGGAAAGGAAAAAGCTGACAAACAAGAGGCGCCAGGAAAAGAGGAACCAGACGGGGAGGAGGAGGCTGGGCCGGAACGGGAGCTTCCTATGAAAGATGGCAGGATTGTGTATGTCATGAAGTTTGTGATCATGCTGTTATGCCCAGTGGCAGGCCCTATATTCTTTGGCGTAGGCCATATCTTGTTTTGTTCTGTATTTCGCCAGGATGTCCATTTGGAGGACGTCATTTTTAGCAAAGAGCGTGTGCGCACCAATGAGCGTGCGGACGAGGAGCGTGAGAGGAATATCGCGCCTTTGGAGGAGGCGATTGCCGTCAGCGACAAAGAAAGCCTGCGGGGCCTGATGCTTAACGTTATCCGCGGCGACGTCCATAATTCGCTGGCAGCGATTTCATTGGCGCTGAACAGCCCTGATTCGGAGACTGCGCATTATGCCGCTTCTGTCTTACAGGATGAACTGAATGATTTTCGCGGTAATGTACAGAAAGTATGGCGTGAGATTGAGGATGAAAAAGAGGATCAGACAGATTGTGAATATTATTTAATTCCCTATATGAATAATGTGCTGGAGCAGAAGATTTTTACGGAGATGGAGCAGATGAATATGGTGAGGAAGTTTGCCGAGGTAGGGGAAAAGTTATTCCAAAAAGCGCCGCACCGTTTTACAAGCCAGTATTATGAATGGATTTGCCTGCGTCTGTTGGACATCAAAGATTTTGAATTGATGGGGACGTGGTGTGACCGTGCCGCACAGCAGTATCCGGAAGAGCTTTCCAGTTATACATGCAAGCTCAAGCTGTATTTTACCGCGCAGCAAAAGGAGAGGTTTTTTGAGACCCTGGACGCCTTGAAGCAGTCCAGTATCGTGATTGACAAGGAGACTTTGGCTTTAATCCGTACTTTTAGTTAGCGTATGAAAAGGTGTTTTGGGGACAATTCCTAAAGGTTATTAATCTTGCATTTAATATAGGAGGTGATAGCGGTGTCAATGGAGGTTTTGACAATCTTACAGGTGATAGGGTGCTTGAGCGCGTATCTTGTGATGACGTTTTTCCTTCCAGCGGCGCTGCTGTACCGTAAGCTGCAAAAATTTAGGTTTTGTGAACGTTTTATTGCCTACCAGATGGTTGGGAATTTCTATATGATGAACCTCGTGTCCGTCCTGGAATTGCTCCATATCTCGAACCGCATTACATTAATTCTTTTTACATTATTGCCTAGTGCGGCAATCTATGTCGTCCTTTATAAGAAAAACCCCATACAAATGCTGCACGATGTTTTTGATAATTTGGAGCGTTTGGCAGGCGGGCAGGTTGGCACCCGCTTGTTTCTGTGGCGTGTGCGCATGAGTCTGTGGCGGTGTTTTAAGAAGGGGGTTCGCGCACTGTTCTCCCGCATAGGCAGGAATTTTATAGATATTTTGTTGGTTGCCGCACTGACGGCCGGCTTATGTTATATTTATGGCACGAACCTTTTAGAGCATTTTGGTTATTGCGCATCGGACCTGCCGGTGCACAATTATTGGGTGAATTACTTGAGCCGGAACAAGATTTTTGTTGCAGGCATATACCCATTCGGGTTCCATTGCGTCATTTATTATCTGCA